>JAUYMQ010000519.1 GCA_030698575.1 Deltaproteobacteria bacterium | reverse complement strand
GGCGGCGCGGGTGGAAACGATGCAGTCGGCGGTGCGGCCAGCTTGATCGGCGGTGCGGCCGGGGGCGGCAATCGTGCGGGTGGCGCTGCGGTGCTTACCGGCGGTGCCGGGGCCGGATCGGCTGCGGGTGGCGCGATCACGATCACTTCCGGCGCGGCGGGTGCGACGGGCGTGGCGGGTGCGGTCAATATCGCGGTGGGCGCGGCGACGGCGGGTGCTGGTTCGGATGTCACGATCACGGGCGGCGACGGCGCGGGCGGCACGGCGGCGGGCGGCAACGTGGACCTGGTTCCGGGTGCTGCGGTATCGACCGGGGTTCCGGGCGAGGTGCAGGTTAACGGCGCGTCCGGCATCTTCGCCGCGTCGTACGTCGGGGGAAGCACGCCGGAAGCGACGGATGCGGTATTCTTCGTTGCGCCGCGCGCATGCCGCGTGGTGGCTATCAAGGAAGTGCACGCCGTTGCGGCGGGCGGTACCAGCACCATGACTGTCATCAAAGACACCGGCACGGCTGCACCGGGGGCCGGCACTAGTCTGCATCAGTCGGGATCGTTCGATCTGAATGCGACCGCTAACACGGTGCAATCCGCGACGGTTTCGACAACCGTGGCGACGCTGACGATGGCCGCCGGGGATCGCTTGGCAGTGAAATACGCCAACGCCATCCAGTCGAGTGACGGCATTGTCGTGACAGTCCTGATGAATCCGGTTTAATCGGGGGTAGGCAGTGAGGATCATCCGGCTTCGTAGCACCATCGCTCGCCCGGCAGTCGCCACGGCGTACACGGCGGGCGACGAGATATCGAACAACGCTTCGGCGGGCTCGGTGGTGCGTGCGACCTTCAACTTGGCCGGGTTCCGGCGCGGGCGTATCTTTGCGGCGATGCTTGATTTTACCGCGGCGTCCGGCAACGTCGTGACGACGAACGCAGACCTGGAACTGCTTATTTTCAAGACCGGCGATGTGCCCGCCGCGGTGGGTGACAACGTAACGCACCCGATCGCCGCGGCAACGCGCGCATTGGCCGTCGGCGGGTTTCGCTTTGACGACACCGGGTGGACCGGCCCGCTGGGCACGGTCGCCGCCGGCGCGTCGCAGGTTCAGGCGGTCGGGGCGCACGTGGTTCAGCCGCTTGCGACCAACGTGTTGCAATATCCGTGGCCGCAGGGGTTCGCATTCGAGTTCCTGGATGATGATACACGTACGTTTACCGCAGTTCTGCGGGCTCTGGCGGCGTGGGATCCGACCGGCATCGTCAACACCTTCGGTATCACGATCGACATCGAAGCCGGGCAGTAAGGGGCGCGCATGGTGAAAGTCGCCATCTGCGTGCCGATACCGACGCCGGAGGTGTGACATGGCCACGTCCGACGTTCAAATCGCCAACATGGGGCTGCAGAAGCTCGGTGCTGCGCGCATTGGGTCGTTCTCGGATGACACCAAGAATGCGGAGGAAATCAACGCCTGCTACGAAGTGCTGCGTGATGCGGAGCTGCGCCGGCACAACTGGAACTTCGCGCGCAAACGGGTGACGCTCGCGCCGTCGGCTGTTGATCCCGACTTCGATTACGACTACGCATTCCCGCTGCCGGCGGACTGCCTGCGGCTGCTGCCGCCGGCTGTGCATGGGCTCGATTGGCGCATTGAAAGCCACGAGGGGCAGAGCAGCATTCTGACCAACGACGGGGCTACTCTGGAAGTCAACTACATTTTCCGGGTGACAGATCCCGTCCGGTTCGACGCGCTGTTTGCCGAGATGCTGGCCTGCCGTATCGCCGACCATTTGAGCGAGTCGCTGACACAGTCGAAGGCCAAGGGTGAGAAGGCGATGTTGGATTACAGGGTCGCCCGGGCCGAGGCTCGGCGCATCAATGCCTTCGAGAATATTTCGGAAGAGGCACCCGAGGACCCCTGGCTCGCGGCGCGGAGATAGCCCGTGCCCAAAGTAAGTCCCATTCAGACCAGTTTCAACTCGGGCGAGTGGTCGCCCTTGATGTACGGGCGGGTGGACCTTGACGCCTACCGGACTGCGCTCGCTACTTGCCTGAACCTGATTCCAACGGTGCAGGGGCCGATCATCCGGCGCCCGGGCACCTACTTCGCCGCGGAAGTGAAAGATTCCGCCAAGGCGACCCGTTTGGTGCGCTTCGAGTTTTCCATCGCGCAAGCCTACGTGCTGGAATTCGGGGATCTGTACACCCGGTTCTTCACCAACAACACCCAGATCACGCAGGGCGGTGCGGCGTACGAGATATCGACGCCCTACCTCGAGGCCGACATTTTCGAACTGAACCATGTCCAGTCGGCCGACGTGCTCTATATCGCGCACAAGGATTACACCAACCGAAAATTATCCCGCCACAAAGTGGCGACGCTGGCCAGCACGATCAGCTCGGCGGTCACCGTCGCCATCGGGGAGATCGAGGTCGCGTACGATTCGCTGACTATCGCTCCCGGCGGCTCGCTGACGGTCAACGGCGAAGTGCAGGTGGTGAATACGCACACGTGGACGCTGGACACGCTGTCGTTTCTCGACGGCCCGTACCTGCCGGTCAACGCCGAGGACACGACGCTGACGCTCGGGGGCACGACCGGATCGGTGTCGGTTACGGCGTCGTCAACCGTCGGGATCAACGGCGGGGACGGCTTTCTGTTGACGGATATCGGGCGGCTCATCCGCTGGAAAGACGGAGCCAACAACTGGACATGGTTGACCATCACGGGTTACACCAGCACGACGGTCGTGACGGCGACAATCTCCGGGCCGGATGCGTCCGCGACTACGGCGACGGCCAACTGGCGGCTCGGCCTCTGGTCGGACACGACCGGGTATCCGAGTACCGTGGTGTTCTACGAGGACCGGCTGTGCTGGGGCGGCACGCGTGATTACCCGCAGCGCATCGATATGTCGAAAACGGGTGACTACGAAAACATGGCTCCGACAGCGGCCGACGGCACAGTGACGGACGACAATGCCGTGTCGATCACGCTGAACTCGAACGACGTGCAGTACATCCGTTGGATGACGAACGACGAGAAGGGCCTGATGGTTGGCACGTCGAGTTCGGAGTGGATCGTGCGCCCGAGCACGCAGAGCGAAGCGTTGTCGCCCACCAATGTCGCGGCCAAGGAATCTACATTCCACGGCAGTGCGGCGGTGTCCCCGGTCAAGGCGGGTAAGGCGACGCTCTTTGTGCAGCGGTCGGGCCGGAAATTGCGCGAGCTCGCCTACGTGTACGAATTGGACGGTTTTCGGTCGCCGGACATGACGCTGCTTGCCGAGCACGTCACGCAGGGCGGCATCAAGGAAATGGCGTATCAGCAGGATCCCCATTCAATTCTGTGGTGCGTGCGCAACGACGGCGTGCTGGCGGCCTTCACCTACGAGCGCGACCAGAAGGTGATCGGGTGGCACCGGCACATTATCGGCGGCTACTCCGACGCGGCCCAGACTGCGGATCCGGTCGTGGAGTCGGTCGCCGTAATTCCTGCTTCGGATGGGGTGCGCGACGAGGTGTGGCTGGTTGTGCGGCGCTACATCAACGGGGGCAGCAAACGGTATGTTGAATACATGACGAAAGCCTGGGACCAAGGGGACGAGGCAGAGGATGCCGTTCACTGGGATGGCGCTCTGACTTACGACGGTGTGACCACGACCTCGCTGACCGGCGCGGATCACCTGGCCGGCGAGACAGTCAAAATATGGGCCGACGGTGCGAGCCAGCCGGACGCGGTGGTTTCCGCCGGGGGCGTCATCACGTTGGCCCGTTCGGCGTCGGTGGTACACGTCGGATACGGGTATAATTCAGACGGGAAGATGCTGCGGCCCGAAGCCGGGGCGGCGGACGGCACGGCGCAGGGCAAGCTGCAGCGGTCGCACCGGATTATTTTCCGGTTCATGGACATGGCGGGTATCAAGGTGGGGGCCAATTTCAACACTACGGGTAGCGGAAAACTCACCAACTTGACGTTTCGGCAAACTGATGACGCGACGGGGACGGCGGTGCCGCTGTTCACCGGGGACCGCGAAGTGGCGTGGAACGGGGATTACACGACAGAAAACTATGTTTGCTGGCGCATGGATACCGGGGGTCCGGGCACGATTGTCGCGGTGATGCCGCAGATGCATACACAGGATCGATAGTGTTTTACGTGGTGCCTTTCGAAGCAGAGCACTACGGGCAAATGGAAATTCAGCCCGCGCAGGAGCGTATGCGGCAGTTGGTGGCGGCCGCCGACTTGAAGAGTTTGGAGGGGCCATATGCGGTTACGCTGATGGATGACGGAAAACCGCTGATATGCGCCGGGGCATTGCTCTACTGGAAGGACCGGGCGCTGGTTTGGTCGTTTCTGAGCAGCCGGGTGGGCCGGCGGAACATGGCGGTAGTTCACCGCGAAGCAATGCGGTTTCTGGACGCACTACCGATCAGGCGGCTCGAGGCGTCGGTGGATGTTGGATTCGAGCAGGGGCACAGGTGGATGAAGATGCTGGGTTTTGAAGTGGAGGCACCGCTGCAGCGACGCTTTCAGGTAGACGGCACGGATTGTGTCGGCTACGTGAGGATCAGGGGGTAGTTATGGCCTTTGCTGCTCCTTTTCTTGCCGCGGTAGGTGGCGGCTCGGCTGTTGCGGGGGGTGTGCTGCTGGCCGGGACTGCTCTTACCGTCATAAGTGCGATTAGTCAGGCGTCGAGCGCCCGGAAAGCCAGCGAGTATAACGCCGGGATCGCCGAGCGCGATGCCGGGATTGCGCGCGAGCAGGCGGCGCGGGATGCCGACGCGCAGAAGCGGGGTACCCTGCGCGCGATCGGCGCGGCACGCGCGGCCTACGGCGCATCCGGCATCACGGTCGAGGGGTCGCCCCTTGACGTGCTGGAATCGAGCGCCGCGGCAGCCGAGCTTGACCGCCAGAACATTCTCTACAAGGGCGAGCTTCGGGCGATGGGCTATCAGGAAACGGCGGCGCTCGACCGGGCACGCGGAAAAGCTGCAACTCGTCAAGGGTATATGCAGGCGGGCAGCGCGATCTTGATGGGGGCCGGGAAGTATTATGGCAGCCAGCCGGCCAAGACGGCGCAGACCGGGTATCAGTTGGGCGACTACGGCGCGTCCGACTACTCGTTTGACGGGGTGTAACGGATATGCCACGAGTTAGAGAATATACGCAGCAGATCGGAGCGCAAGGCGCGATTCAGGGCCGCCGCGCGGCGCCGGGGGATTCGTTTGCGCTTGGGCCGGAGCTCGGGCGGGCGATTGGCGGCGTGTCGGACCTCCTGCAGGACACCGCAGAGCGGCAAGAAGTATCTGATATTCAGGCGAAATTGGCGAAAGCCCGCGCTGAGTGGACCGTGCATTTGGTCGAGCGGGCGCAGGCGACTTCTCCGGGGGACGCGACATTCGCGGGCAAGTTCAACGAGGATTTCAACACCTACCTGCAGCAGCTTGAAGGGCAGGCGCAAACACGTGCCGGGCAGAACGCGTTTCGTAAGGGGGCAGCGGGGCTTGCGGCCCACTTCGTCGAGAAGGCGGGCGTGTATCAGGCGCAGTCTATGGGCGCGAAGGCGTCGCAGGACTATCTGGTGTCACTGGACGCGCGCCGCGCCGAGTTGCTAAGTGATCCAACGCAGTTTCAGGCGTTGCTGGTGGCCGCCATCGGGGATTTGAACGACCCGGCGGGCGTGTACGCCAAGATGCCCGTCGCTGACCGAGAGAAGCTGACGATTCAGACGCAGCAGGAATTGGCCATGTCGGCGGTGCGCGGCCTGATCCAGAACGGCGCCCCGGAACTGGCGAGGCGGCAACTGGACGGCGGGCAGTGGGACCAGTATCTCGACGCGGACAAGAAAGCCGAGTTGATCGACAAGGCCGCCGTGGGGATTCGGGGTAAGGATGTCGAGGCGCGGCGAATCGTGGCGGAATTGAAAGCCGCGGAGAAAGAGAAGCAGGATGCCGTCGCGTCGCAGTTTGTCGCGCGTATGTTTAACCCCGACGGAAATCCGTTGCGGGTGAATGACGTGTTGAAGTCGGGTTTGCCGGCGGAACGCCAAGAGCATTTTTTGCGGTTGATGGAGACCCGGGCGAAAGAGCAACTGGACAAACCGATCAAAACGGTGCCGAGTGTGATGACTGGCGCGTTCGAGGCTATTCGATCTGGTAAGATCACGACGATTTCGCAAATCGAGGATTTGTACGGGAAAAAGGGGCAGGTTTCTTTCGAGGACATGAATCGGCTGCGCAAAGAATTCACGGACGCGCGGACGGACGCCGGGAGCAAATTGGTCGAGCGGCGCAAGATCATACTGGACGGATTCAAGCCGCAGATCGACAAGAGCAACCCCCTTATGGGCAAACTCGACCCGACGGGGGCCGCCAAGTTCGCCGAGTTTCAGGTGTTCGCGCGGGACCAAGAGGAAAAAATGCGGCAAGCGGGAGACGACCCCCACGACCTCTACCGGCCGAAGAGCCCGGCCTTCATCGGCAATTATGTTCCGGCCTACTACACGTCGATGCAGGACTCGTTGGCCACGGCGCGGCGCCGCATAACAGGCGGGGCGAAGCCTCTTGCCGAGGACAAGCGGCGCAAGCCAGATGAGTCGATCGCCGAGTGGAAGAAAAGGACCGGCCTGTGAGCGGGCTCACTGAAACGCGCACAATGTTGGATGCCGGGTTCACGCAAGAGGAAGTCGGTCAGTGGCAGCAATCCGAGCGTGCCAAGATGCAGGCCGCCGGGTTTGCCGACGCCGATATAAACGTGTGGTTCGGGCAGCCGGAGCCGAACATGGAGCCGGTGCGGCAACTCATTCGGGAGAATCTGGCGGCCGAGGACGCAAAGCAGACCGACGGCCCGCGCACCGCGCGCACGATGTTGGACGCGATCGAGGCGGGGCTACAGATTTCAGTTTCCGGTCTGGTCGCTCGGGGCGAGGCTCCCGACGTTGTGATGCCCGAGGATGCGGGCATGGCGCAGCGGATTACGTCGAACGCGAGTACATTGGCAGGGGACGCACCCGCGATGGTCGTGGGTGCGCTGCTGGGCGGTGCGGGCGGCGCACCCGGAGGTCCGCTGGCTTTGGCAACAGCCGTGGGGGGCGCGTTTGCGCTGCCCGCCGGATTGCGTGCGACGCTGATGGACGCCTACGAAAAGGGGGAGTTCACCAGCTTTGGGGATTTTTGGGAGCGCACTGCTGGCGTCCTGTGGGATACTAGCAAGGCGTGGATCACGGGTGCCGCAACGGGAGCGGTCGGGGGCAAGGTCGCGCAGCTGGCGAAGCCGTTGCCTTCCGTGGTGCGAGGCGCTGCGGTGTTGGGCAGCGAAGTCACAACCCTTGTTACGGTGGGCAGCGCGCTTGAAGGGGAAGTTCCGAAGGCAACTGATTTTGTGGACGCTGCCGTGATCCTGGTCGGCGCGAAGGGTGCAGTTAAGGGGGCGGCGAAGCTGCGCGAGGGGTACAAACGCTTCGGAGTGAAACCGGAGCAGGTTGTCGTGGACGCAGAGGCAAAGCCTTCCGTCTCACAGGACTTGGCATCCAAGAACATCGAGGTGCCGCGCGCGTACGCCGGGGAGCCGAAGCCGCCCCCGCGCGCGGAGCCGGAAGCGAAGCCGGATGCCGAGCCTGTCGCCGCGCAGCAGGCGGTGTTGGACCGAATCAGCGTCGGACAGCCAAAGGAGCGAGCCTACACACTGGACCGTTTCTACACACAGGTCAAGGACGATCTGTTTCCGATCCGCCGGTTGGTAGATGAACTGGCCGAAGGAAAGAAGCTGCCCGCGATTGAGGATCCGTACAAACTGGCACGGCTGACCCGAGGGATGTTCGGCCGCGCCGACCAGTTTCTTGAATACGGGGCGTACCGATTCGGCGACTACAAGACAGTGGGCAAGGGGCTGCGCCAGGTGCTTGACCCTGTGAAGAGTGATCTCGATGGCATGCGGGCCTATGCAGTCAGCCGCCGCGCGCTGGAATTGCAAAAACGAGGTATCGAAACTGGCGTGCCGCTGAAAGAGGCGGCCGAGACGGTGAAGGCCGGTAAAAAGTACGAGTCGGTGTTCAAGGAACTGCAGGACTATCAGGACTCGCTGCTCACATTCCTGCGCGACTCCGGGGTGCTGTCGCGGGACGCCTTCGAAGTCATCAAGGAAGCGAACAAGGACTACGTGCCGCTCTTCCGGGTCATGGAGCCGGGAGAGTCCAAGGCGGGCGCCGGTGCGGGGATGACCGTGCGCAACCCCATCAAGGGGATCCGGGGATCGGAACGAACGATTGTCGACCCGATCGAGTCCATCATAAAGAACACCTATCTCTACTCGACACTCGCGGAACGCAATGCGGCCGGGTTGGCGCTTGTTAAATTGGCCGAGCAATCCCCGAAAGGCGAAGCCCTGGTGCAGCGGGTCAAGACGCCTGTCAAACCGATCGAGCTCACGGACAAGGAAGTGGTGGCGCTTCTGAAAGAGTACGGGGTCACGGAGGCGCAGGCGGAATCCTTTACTGTGTTCCGGGCGAATGCGTTCAACCCCAAGGACAATCAGATCGCCGTGTTTCGAGACGGCAAGCGGGAAGTCTACGAAGTCCCGTTTGAGGCGGCCGAGGCTATGAAGGCTTTGGACCGGGAAAGCGCCCCGATATGGGCGCGTATTCTCGCGACGCCGGCACGCACGCTACGGGCGGGTGCCGTGCTGACGCCCGACTTCATGCTGCGGAACGTAGCGCGCGACCAACTGTCGGCGTTCATATTCTCCAAGAACGGGTACGTGCCTGTGCTGGACGCGATTCGCGGTGTCACTGAAATCGCCAAATCGGGTGAAACCTACCAGAACTGGCTAAAGTCGGGTGGGGCAAACGCGACGCTCGTTTCGATGGACCGAGCCTACCTGCAGGAGCGGCTGTTCAGTCTGGACGCCTACAAAAGCGCCGGACTGTTCGAGCGTGGATGGAACGTAGCCAAGTCCCCGATCGAGGTGCTGCGCATCGCATCGGAGTTGTTCGAGAACGCCACGCGGGTCGGGGAATTCAAGAGAGCGGGCGGCGGCAAGGGCGCAGCCAAGGTGGATATCCTGGCCGCGGGATTCGAGTCGCGGGAAGTCACACTGGACTTTGCGCGCATCGGCGCGCAGACGCGCGCGGTGAACATGTTGGTCGCCTTCTGGAATGCGCGGGTTGAGGGGATTGACCGCACCGCGCGAGCCGCCAAGGACAATCCCCTGAACTTTACGGGGAAAGCGGTTGCGTCCATCACGTTGCCGTCGGTGCTGCTGTGGTGGGCCAACCACGAAGATCCGCGTTGGCGCGAGATTCCGCAGTGGCAGAAAGACCTGTTTTGGATCGTGATGACGGATGACACCGTATACCGAGTCCCGAAGCCGTTTGAGATCGGCGTCCTGTTTGGGACCATACCCGAGCGGCTGCTGGAATCGTTTTTCACGGACAACCCCGACGCGCTGCGCCGGATGGACGACGCATTTGAGCAGGTGTTCGGCTTGTCGTTCGTGCCGACGTTCATTTCGCCGATCATCGACCAGTTCGCCAACCGCAGCATGTTCACCGGCAACCCGATCATCCCCTACAGCAAGGAGCGGCTGCTGGGCGAGTATCAGTACAACGACTACACGACCGAACTCACGAAGGCCGTTGGGGGCCTGATCGGGCGAATTCCCGGCGTGGTCCCGCGGTCCCTGGACGAAGAGGCGATGATTACCGGGGGTGTGGCGCGGGCCATCACGTCGCCGGCTTTGCTCGATAACTATATTCGCGGATGGACCGGGGGCTTGGGCAGCTACGTCGTTCAGCTTTTGGACAAGGGGCTGCGCGAGACAGGGGTGCTGCCGGACCCGGTGAAGCCACTGGCGACGCTGGCCGACATTCCAGTGGTAAAGGCGTTCGTGGTGCGTTATCCGTCCGCAACAGCAGCGTCGATCCAGACCTTCTACGACGACTACACGGCGCGCAAAAAGGTGTTCGACACATACATGCACGCCGCCGAAAAAGGGGACATGGACGCGCTGGACCGCATTCAGAAGATTGACCCCGATTTGTTTGTCCAACTTGACGATATCGTGGACTCGCTGGGGGTCATCAGTCAGTCGATCCGGTTGGTCAATAAAAACCCGGATATTCCCGCGGAAGAGCAGCGGCAACTCATTGATACATTGTATTTTCAGATGATCGAGTTGGCGAAGGCCGGCAAGGAAATGCTGCGTTCGTCCGCTCCCTGATTGCTAAAACCGCATCATATTGAGATAATGGGTGATCTATGACCATTTCCACCACCACCAATCGGTATACGTACTCGGGCAACGGCACGACCACGGCGTTCGCCTATTCGAGCAAGTTCTTGGCGAACGGCGACATAGTTGTCGTGCTGGTCGACGCCGATGAAGTCGAGACGGTGCAGACCATCACCACGCACTACACGGTGACGGGCGCGGGCGACGCGGGCGGCGGCACGGTCACGATGGTCACGGCGCCGGCTACGGGCGAGACGCTGCTGATCTACCAGGATCCCGACATCACGCAAGCGGTCGACCTGGTGGACGGCGATGAACTCGCGGTGGAAACTCAGGTTGAGGAACCGTTGGACCGGCTCACCCTCATCGCGCAGCGTCTGGACAATCGGGTGGACAGGACTCTGCGCCAGCCCGACGGGGATGTCACGGATATCGACCCGATGCCGACGAAGGCCGCACGGGCGAGCAAGTACTTCGTGTACGATGCTGATGGTAATCCGTCGGCATCGGCCGGCAGCGGCACCGACACCAGCCTGCGCACTGACCTTGCGGCCTCCGGCGGTTCGGCTCTGAGCGGTTTCATCCAATCCGGCACCGGGTCGGTTGCGCGGACGGTACAAGCGAAAGCGCGGGAGATTGTCAGCGTCAATGACTTCGGCGCGGTTGGGGATGGGGTGACGGACGATACTGCGGCGATTGCTGCGGCAATTGCTACTGGTCAAAACGTCTGGTTCCCCAAGGGCGTCTACGGATGGTCCGGGGGCATCACGCTGGATACCTACGGGCAGAAACTGATCGGCGCTGGCGTTACGGACGTAACGAACGAGCCGACTGATGGCACGGTGCTGAAAAAGCTCAGCGGCACGTCTATCGGGGTCACCATTGCCACCTATACCGAGGGCGTGGAGATATCCGGCATCTGCTTCGATCAAAACTCTCTCGGCGGGAGCGCGATCAAGACCGGGATGCACAACAGCAATATCCACGACATTGTGATTCACAATCAGGGCGGGACCTCCTACGGCATTCACTGCACGGGAGTGAATGCGTCATTTATCGAGCGCATCCGGTTTTCGGGGACTTGCTATGGAGGTGTGCTGCTGGATGATGCCGACGCCATTGGATACGGCGCACTGTATTCTAGATTCAACAAATTATTTTTCGCGCAGACTACCGGCGACCTGAGCCAATACGGCATGAAGATTTCGGATTCCAACACGCTTTCGATTGACGACTTCTACGTTCAGGGCGGAAAGGGCGTGTATCTTAACGACGGGGTGTCGAACATTAACTTCCGCAACCTCTCCGGGGAGTTCGACGATGCGAACGAGCTTCTGGTAGTTGACGGAGCCACGGGTACAGAAATTGTCGGCATTTTCGTAAGGGGTGGACGCGCATCGCAAGTGACGACCAGCGCAGGGACAACCGCCTTTTTCCGCCTGACCAACGCCATCGGCGTTCATATAGATGGGGTAAAGATCAACGATGCGGTGTCTGCGGCTGCACGGCGTTACTTCCTGACGAACGGACTGTTCGCAGGAAGCATTAAGAACATCACGACAAACAACACTTCCGGCAACGCGCACGTGTGCGTGGAGAACGTCACCAACCGGAGCGATTGGATGGAGTTTGACACCCTTTACAACCAAGGGGCTGGCGTAGTGACGCTTAGTCTGCGCACAAGCCAGTCCATTATCCGCAATAGCAACATGGCGCTGTCGTTCAACGCAGCCAGCCAGCTCACACTGATGGAGAACGTCGATACGGTTGACCTGAGCAACATGGGTTCGGGTGCGCTGACCGTGGCGTGTAGAGCCGTCAGTAACGGAAGCGGTGATGCCGCAAGGGTGGGGTATGGTGGTATCAAGCCCCTTGCGGCAACCGTCGCGTCCGCCGCAGACCTGGACCTGAGCGGCAACAGCGCGACAGGGAATGTTTTTTACATCTCCGGGACAACGGGCATCACTTCGATCAGTACCGCGTCAACCGTCTCTGGCCGCATCGTGACCCTGATCTTCGACGGTGTTCTAACCGTTACGGATGGCAGCAACCTGTCACTGGCCGGAAACTTCACCACAAGCGCGGGGGATACGCTGACGCTCGTTTGCCGATCATCGACATGGTATGAAATCGCCAGAAGCGTGAATTGACGCTCAACACAACTCGTTGGTGCCACGATGACTATCTCTCAAGTTGCTGACAGCACACCGGGCTGGTTGAACTGGCTGGTCATTGGTGGCAGCGCCGCGGCGTCATGGCTCGCGCCTATCGCAAGTCTGGTGGCAATCGTGTGGGGCTGTTTGCAAATCTTCAGTTGGTTCGAGAAGCGGCGCCGACGGTAGCATGCCCCGCGCCCCCAACATTCTGCGCGGCGTCGAGACCCGACGCCTTTATAAGTTCGAGCGCATGTTCATGCAAGATAACGCCTTCCGCCCGCGACCGCTCAAGGACTTGCGCGCGATCGCTGCGAACGTGTGGTCGAAGCACGGGCGTAAAGGCTTGCCCTGCCCGTCGGTGGGTTTCACCCGGCGGGTCAAATACTCCTACTGCGTTGGCTTCAGCAAGATCAGGATCACCCGGCGCGCGGACACCCACGAAGGGCTGCGCCACGACACCATCGACGTGCTGCTGCACGAGCTGGTTCACGCGATGGGATACGGCACCCACGGGCGCGGGTTTGTGCGCAAGTATGTCGATCTGCTGGTCGAATACGCCGGCTGCGAGGAAGGCGAGCTCCGGCTGGGAATGGCTATGTTCAACATCAAATTCTAACGACAGGAGCACTGATGGCACAACCCCCCATGTCCGTCGAGAAGATGCAGGAGGCTGTCGACGCGGTGGCAAAATATGGATCCGAAGTCGCTGCCGTAAAAGCAATAAAAATCCCCCGTTCAACTTTGAGAGAACGGCTCCGCGCGGCTAACCGAGCGGGCATAGCCTCCGGCATCGAACGCCCTGACAGTCCCGGGCGACTCAAATCCACCATCACTCGGCTCGAGGCGGCACTGCGGGCGAAGGAGAAGCAAAGCGCCGACATCGACATCATCAAAGGTGTTGTTGGTAATATCCGGCACAAAGTCGAAGATCTGGACCCGCCGGAGTTCATTATCAACCCACGCAAGCAGCACGGCAGCCCGGGTGTGCCCACCCTGTTTTTGTCGGATCTGCATTGGGCTGAAGTAGTGCATCCGAGCCAGATCAACGGGGTAAACCAATACAATCTACGGATTGCCCGCGAGCGCATGCAGACCTGCGTCGATTCCGCGGTGCATCTGCTGAAAATCCTCTCCCCGAAGATGGACTATCCGGGCATCGTCGTGCCCCTGGGTGGGGACATGATATCGGGCAACATCCACGAAGAACTCACCGCCAGCAACGAGATCAACTCCATGCCCGCGATTGAGGACTTGTACGGCGTGCTACGCGGCGTCATCACGCAGTTGGCCAACGCCTTCGGCTCGGTGTTTCTGCCCTGCGTCACCGGCAACCACGGGCGCGACACGCACAAGATTTGGGCGAAGGACCGGCACCATACCTCGTTCGATTGGTTGCTCTACCGTTTCCTCGCCAAGAGCTTCGAAGGCGATGCGCGTATTCGCTTTTACATTCCCGACGGTCCCGACGCCTATTACCGTGTCTACGGGCATCGCTACCTGCTCACGCATGGCGACCAGTTCCGGGGTGGCGATTCCATGATTGGCGCGTTGGGTCCACTGACCCGCGGCAGCCACAAGAAGGCGAGCCGCAACGCGGCGATCGACATGGACTTCGACGTGATGATCTGCGGCCACTGGCACCAGTACATCCACTTAACACGTCTCATTGTCAACGGCTCGCTCAAGGGCTATGACGAGTACGCCTACAACTACAATTTCCCGTTCGAGCATCCGCAACAAGCCTTGTGGATTACGCATCCGAAGTATAAAATCACATATCGAATGCCCGTGTACGTCGACCGCCAGCGGGCGGCGCCCAAAACCGCGTGGGTTTCGTTCGCGGGATGACTTGAGGAAATCACATCATGCAGATCAAACCCTTACTGCTTCTCGCCGCAGCTTTGCTGATGGGCGCCGCCGGAATGGTGCGGGCCGCCGAGTCTCTGGAATCGATGTTTGAGCGCACATCACCCGCCGTGGCTGCCTTGTACGCACAGGAGAATAACGGGTCATTGCGATTTTTGTGTTCGACCACAGCCGCGGAAAAAACTGAACACAGAACCCTACTTGTGACGGCGTATCACTGCGTCGAAAAAGACGTTTCGTACCTAGTGAGCTTCGACGGAAAACAATTCTACGCCGCGCGAGTGTGGAGTGTACCCCGCTGGGAAGTGGACCCGCAAAAATATCGAAAAGCGTTCGGCACACCAGATGTGGACTTGGCGTTTTTCGCCGTTGACGAACCGCTCAACGTATCGGTGCTCCGCTTTGGAAGCGATACGAATGTGGCGCCCGGGCGGCCGATCGTCACCGTCGGGTTTCCTTTGGGGGTAACAAAGGTGCGCTACAGCGGCATCGTGTCCGGGCGTCTGGAACGTCCCGGCTCGGGATTGGATGGGTATCTCACGCTACAGATTTTCGGCAGTCCGGGATCCAGTGGTTCGTCGGTAATTGACCAAACTACCGGGGAAATCATCGGGATTTTGGTGGCGGCCCATCAAGCGTTCGTGGGGCTGCCGGTAATTTTTGCAACACCTGCGAATTACAAGTCGTACTTAATGAGAGTGAATCCCGTCGCAGATAAACCATGACCCGCGACCGCTGGGTCATTGTCGCCCTTCTGGTGCTGATGCTGCTGTGGAACGCTCTTGCGGGTGCTGCCGACGAGGCCATTCCCTACAAGTTCTACCGGGCGCCGGACAAGGAGCAAGCCTGCTTCCAAGTGCGTTGGACCGAGACGGAGAACGTCGGGGCGGACGGCTACTGCGGCGCCGGCAGCGCGTGCTACCTGGAAAGCGCCACTGGTGGCACCGACCTGATCGTGACGCCCAAGCCGAAAGACTTCAACGACCGGCGTGCGCTGATGATTCTCGGCCACGAGGTACTGCACTTGCTGGGTGGCCAGCACGATTAATGTGGACTCGCCGCACCTTTCTCGCAGCAGGCGCCGTGACCTTGTTTTCCGGGAATACCGGCGTGCCTGAGTCGCCTCTGGCACGTGCCTTGGACATTGTTATCCGGGTGATCGAAAAGGAATGCGCCGATCACCCGCGCGACCCCGGCGGCAAGACTTGCTACGGCGTCACATTCAGGGATCACCCGGACTTGTGGGAGAACGGCGAGCCCACGCTGGCACAGGCGCGGGAGCGGTTGACTCAGGCGTACTGGCTGCCCGCCCGTTGCGACATGCTGCCCTGGCCGCTGGCCCTGTACGTGTTCGACGGCGCGGTGAACCAGGGGGTCGAGCCGGCCGTGAAGATGTTGCAGCAAGCCGCCCGCATGCCGCAGGACGGCGTATTGAGCAACAACGCTCTGGTGTCGATCTCCCGCGCGGAGCAGCAGGAGCTCGGCGCCGTATTCATGACCCGGCGGGTGCTGCGCTACACCGGCACCCGGAATTTTGACGTGTTCGGACCGGGGTGGCTGAAACGTCTGTTCATCATAGCCAGCGAGGCGCAAGCATGACCACCGTACATCTTGTGCATGGATTCAATGTCCACGATGGCGGGGCGGGCACTACGGATACGCTCATCCCCTACCTGAACGAAGAGGGGTTCAGCACACTCGAGCACGACTACGGCACAATTGGCCTGTTTGGCGCGTGGTTCGGTAATCCAGTAATCGCCCGGGGCATCGCCGACCATGTCGAGCCCGGGGACATCGGGTGCGGGCACTCGAACGGCTGCACCGTTCTGGTCCGGGCAGCGGTCTACGAAGCCGCCATGTTCGCGGGTCTGATTCTCATCAATCCGGCCCTGGACCACGACATCAATTTTCCCCCGCAACTGAAGTGGATCCATGTGTACTGGAACAAAGGGGACCGGGCGGTACGTTGGGCGCAAATCATTCCCGACTTCCTGAACAAACTGTGGGGCGACATGGGCGCCCGCGGACACACGGGCGATGACCCGCGCGTGCGGAACTATGACTGCGGGCGCGGTCGAGCCCCCGCCCACGGGCACTCCGACCTCTTTGCCAAGAAGTTCTACTGGCACCCACTGATCGCCAGCCGAGCACGCCGTGAAATCGATCGCTACGCTCTGTAGTATCCTGCTGCTATCCGGCTGCGTCACTGTCACGCACATTACGACCGTGACTGTCACCGGCCCTGTGCAGGTGTGCGTGGCCGCTGACCTATGACGCCGTGGGAGCTCGCCCTTGCGGGGGTGCTATACCTCAGCGTCGGGGCGCGCTACCTGAGCCACGACAACCCGGGCATGGCGCTGGTGTTCGCGGCCTACGCCCTAGCCAATGTCGGGTTTATCTGGGCCGCCAAGTAGTCCCTGCATCCGCTGCCCGGTGTCCGCCGCCACCCCCTGTGCTGCCTGACTCATGAGGCGCGCATAGACCTTCGTGGTTTGGGCCGTCTTGTGCCCCAGCATTTCCCCGATCAGACTGATGGATGTGCCCCCGGCCAGGCTCACCGTGGCGAAGGTGCGCCGCAGGTCGTATAGCCGCAAATCCGGGCACTTTGCTGCGTCCCTTAACCGTTCCCACAGCGTCCGGGGATATTTGACGCCCACCAGCGGGATCAACCCGTCAGGCGCTTTGGGTGGCGCCGGCAACCGCTCGAGAATCGCTAAGGCTTGTGGGGGCAGGTATATGTCGCGCTGCCCTGTTTTGCTGTCGGGAAGGCGCAGGATGGTGTCGTGAATCCACTCCCGCCGGCCCGCCTCCACCTCGCCCGGGCGCATCCCTGTGAACACCATAAGGCCGATGAAGGCCACGGAATCGGGCAGGACAGCCCACGATGCGTCGAGCAGGGGACCGAGACGGGCGAGCTCGTCGACCGTGGCGAAGCGCCGCCGGCTCAGTTCAGGGTATCGGGGTACATGTCGGCAGGGATTTGTACCAAGATTTCGTTCACCGTATCGCTCGGCCAGATTGAGCAGTTTGCTGAGCAAAGCAAGAGTCCGGTTGGCCTCGACGGGGGTAGCTGCAAGCGCAGAATGAAGCCCAGCGATGTCGCGGTAACATAGTTCACGCACTCGTTGATGACCGAGCCGGGGGGCAACACGACTCTCGTAGAGTCGTCGTACATTCCGAGCATCCTTCTTGCACGACCAGTGCTCACGCCAGCACCTCTCGAAAAACACCGATACCGTCGGCTCGCCCCGAGATTGCCGTTGTTCCGCCACCGGATCCTGGCCGGCCGACACCGCTGCCAGGTGCGCCCGGGCGATCTCGCGCGCTTGCGCGATGGTCAAGATACGGGTGCCACCCAGCTTCGGCCGCCTCGAGACGCCCGCCTTGGTGCGGAAAAAGAGGTAGAAACTTTTCGCCGTCTTGCTGGCGCGCACGTGCAGCCCCGCCACCGCCTTGTCCCATACCGTTTCTCCTGGTGAAAGCGCCTTGATCGCGGAGTCCGTCAGTGTTTTAGTCGCCACGGGACACCCCGACCGGCCACTGAAATTCCTCGATTGGGATGTGCTTTGGATCGCCACCGTCATTAGGGCACCACACGACGCCCGTCCCGAACAGCAGCATGTCGCGATGCGCCTTCCGTGCTTCCCGGCGAGCCACGAGAGAAATGCATACATTCACGCTACGTGGGCCGCAGGGAATGATAAGCATGCTCTCCATAGATTTCCGAATACGCTGCACGGGAATACTAAGAATGCTTTCCGGGAAGCATGCGATCTAACTCCTCAAGATGTGCAAAAGGTTGTTGACAGGATTGCATCACTCTCTCAAGCACTTCAGGATTTCCAAGTTCATAACGCGCCAAAACTCGTAATACACCAAGTGCCACCCTCGTTGACGTCCAATCCGTAGCCATGACACCGCCCTCAATGTCCAACATGCCGCATAGGGCATCATTGGCCGCGTTATTTATTTCGGTCGCAATAGCTTCGATTGATTTATCGTTAGCCACAGGACCCCCCCATGACCGCTAACCCCAAGCCACAGCAGCCACCCATGTCTTTGGAAGAACTGGCACGGCGGATGCTCGCCACACCGCCCAAGGAACGGACGGAGCTGGCGAAGAAGAAAGCGAAGCCACGCAAGCGCAAGTAAGCGGCTTCGATACCGGCCTGTCGGCCAGATAGTGGGCCTAGGTTATTGGGTTTGTCAATCATATAACTCCCTTCACAAGCGTCACCGTAGGCCAACACAAACTGACCGGGCGCGGGCATTTGTTTTCTCGTACTAATCCATTCCGTTTTCATGGTCAGGTCGCTCCTGGGTAGCAGTTTTTCGATTTCACCGTTTTGCTTTTCACAACACGCAGTTACTACCGTAACGCAATATCACTTTCTCCGCAAGCCCTTTCGCAAGTGGTTGATGCGGAAAGCACAACACCTGACTTTTAATCCGTTGGTCGGGGGTTCGAGTCCCCCACCGCCTACCAAATAATTGGGAATTATATACATGATTCCATTTACCGCTAATCCGTCACGCCGCAGTAGGCTCGGACGAACTCCGTTGCTTGCGGAGCAACGATGCAGTTTCCAAAGGCGCGCAGCTTGTCCATTCTGGCGGCAATCCCTGCAACCAGCGGGAATGATCCGGGCTCAACGGGTCGGTAACTGGGCGGGATGGTTCCGAATCCTCGGCAGTAAATCCAGTCGGCGTCTCGCCAGAATCCGCCAACTGCGCCTGCCGCGCCAATTGATCCAGCCTCATGCGCTCTGATCCGTCCGGGTTGGTTCCCGTCAACGCCATGCCCGCCGTGTCCTTCCAATCCCGGCTGCTCGGTGTCGCCCTGGGCGACACCGCACGCACCGTGTTCGTCACAAAGCGATTGTTGCCCGCTTGGTGGCCGTTCGTCTTTACCGGCGCCGTGGGCGTGTTCCAGCCGGCAAGCGCAGCCGCTCCCGGTAGTCTGTCCGTCCCTTGCGCCGGGCCGCCGTTCGGGCCGTCCTGCTGGCATGGCGTCGGCCCCGATGCTAGTTTCGATACGGCTTCCAATCCGATCTGCACTTTCTTCCCGTTGAAATATGCCGTGTTGCCCTTCGTTTCCGCGTGCGTGATCGATCGACCGCCGTTCGGCACATTGGGAGTCGGCCACGAAGTAAAGCCGCTGCCGGATGTGCGGCGCCCCGACGCTGTGTGCGCCCATAACTGTCGCCCCGATGGCGTAGTCAAGACCTTCCAGGTCTGCTGAAACAAGGTCGAGCCAGCCGTGACGAATCGCGGCGCTAACCTGCTCGCCAAAGATTGCGACAGGGCGATGCTCTCGTATGAGCCGGAACCACTCAGGCCACAGATGCCGGGCGTCGGCGGCACCTTTCCCTTTCCCCGCCGCGCTGAACGGCTGGCAGGGGCAAGAGCCGGTCCAAACGGGGCGGTCGTCGGGCCAACCAGCGAGCCTGAGCGTGTAGGACCAGACGCCGATTCCTGCGAAGAAGTGACATTGGGTGTACCCGATAAGATCGATCGGGTGTAGTTGTCGGATGGATCTTTCATCAACATCCCCCGGCGCGATTAATCCCTCGCGCATGAGATTTCGCAACCACTCGGCCGCATAAGGATCGATCTCGTTGTAGTACGCCCGGTGGCTCACTCCGCGGGCCACTCCACCTTATGGCCAATGAATGTGTCCCAGCACGCCCGCGCTTCTTTCAGCAACGGCAGGCGGTAGGTGTTTATCAGCGCCCCGGCTTCGCGCATCCTGCCTGGCACGATGATCGGGCACACCTTCTTCATGATTCGACCGAAGGTTTTGTCATCAACAATTCGGCTGCGGATATTGCGGTCCCGCGCGTAACGCCGGAACGCTTGCCGGAAACGTTCGCACTCAACCTGCGCCCCAAAGGTGTGTGCGAAATCGCCCGCCACAATTCGTCCTTCGGTAAGGCAATCGAGCCACCATTGCTCGAGCGGTTCGAGGCTGGCGTGCTTTTGCTCAAGCAAGCCGGTCGTGCTGGGGGCGTGGCTGAAATCAAGTCCTTCAACATCGAAGTCGAGAAGGTAACGCAACAGTGATCTGTATCCGCCGGTCTCCATATCCCGCCGCATTGAATCAAAAAACCCACGATCTTCCCGTCGTCCGTCACCCACATCGAATACGGCAAAACGCCTTTCATCGTGCGTAGAGGGGACAAGCCATGTCTCATTCCCGATGATGGCGATGCGGGTGCGGTTTTCGACGGTGTACGGCTCTTTACCTTTGTGCTCGATGACATGGCAGTTCCCCGTGATCAAGTCCTTCAGTTGTCCCTCGGCCTGCTTGTCGCCCGACCAGAACGCTTCATCAAGCGCGAACAGGAGCAAGTTTTCCAGATGCCCGTTGAAGTTGCCGACTAGATACCGACGATTCGACGACAGTAGGAAATGGCCGCCGAGAAGAGCGCCAATTCTTTCGATGACGGCATTCTTTCCAACTCCTTTGCCCCCGCGAAGCACCAGTGCCACGAGGGGTTTTTCCCAGGGGCGTTGAACCAAATGTGCAAAGTACCCGACGAACCATCGGAATAGCGCGCCGTCATTTCGACAGATGTTAACTCGGGCATGCTCCAACCAGGCTTCGACGGCGGGGTGAGACTCGTATCGGTGGCTGGCAGGTTCATATGCGAATCCTCGAAAAAGGTTGTAGAATCGGGTGGGTGCTTTCTGCGCCGGCATGAAAACCAGGCCGTCGTAGCTGCGCCGCCGGGGCGCCTGCATCCAGAGCTCGGTCACAGGCTCGTCGCGCTTTCCCAAGTTCATCTTCCACGCGGCATGCTTTTTGTGGAACGTGCCGGTGTCAAGGTGCTGCAACACTGGCCGGTCCTTGGCGTCGGTTGTTTCCCACAAGATGTGCGACCCGCCGCCAGCGATAGTGAAGGCGAATTCCTGATTCAGTTTGTCGAAAGGGTGGGTTTTGGACGTGATCTTGCCCTCAATTTGGGGGTCTTTTTGTGACACGTCTACGAGGGGAAACACCGCTTCGGGCGCAGCGACCCCCGGCGGATCCTGCCCGTAGGCGTAGGCGTTTTTGACCTTTTCGAACATCGGGTCAGGATCCCACGGGGGAGAGCAGCGAGGATTCCAGTGCAAAGCCATCAAATCGTCAGCGCAATCGAGGGACACGCCAAAGTCCTTCAGCCGCGCAGCGACTTTGTACGTCGTCTCGTCGCCCCCTTGTCCTTCAACGGCCAGAGGTGCCTCGTACTCGAGGTAGTGTTTGGCGCGCGCGATTGCACTCGCGGCGTCTACTCCGGCGGGGGCAGGCTGATTTTGCCGAACCCGTTCGCGGGGCCGACCGCATCGGTCAATGAGCCATGCAGGCGCGCGCGAAACGTCTCCGGGCAGTCCCACCACGTAGGTTCCGACGGGAACCTGGCTTCCCGCAGCGACAATGTAGCCACCCCGGCTTCGGATATCGAGCCCCGAACCGAGTACGTTTGCGCCTTGGCGCACGGGTGTGTCACATCGATATACAAGATGCCGACCGCCCGTTGGCGTAAGCTGACAGTAAGTGCGGGGCAGTTCCCGACCTTCAAGTTCAAGCCGCAGCAGGGTTTCATCTCCATGCTTGTCTCCTTTATTGTCCACGTCCACGACAAGGAGGGCTTGCCCCTCCGCGAAAGTGGACGTTGAAATGCCGATGTTGAAATCACGACTCGCCCACCAGTCCCTTAAAATAGTGGTGTCTCTTGTTGCAATTTTCTGCCACTCCTTAAAATAGGGCGGGGCCTTCTTCCCCGCCACGATGGGGAAAACGTAGAAGCCCTGCGCCGCCAATTCGAGAGCGTGGTCGAGTTTAGTTTTGGTCACGCGCACCTCTTTCGCGCCATCTCAGCGGCACGTCACCGACGATGATTCGCACGTTCCCAATCCTCCCGACACTCGATGTCGCACCAACGCTGCTGCTCGCCTGGCACGGCGGCCCCGCAGTTGAGGCACATCCCTATTCCGTGTGCCGGTGGGACCGGCTTCAGATTACGCAGGCTGGCACTCAGGAACATCTCGGCGGTGTCGTTGCCTTGGTCAGCGATGTCGCTCACAGAAAAACACCCGTCATGTCAAGATTTTCTGAATGACACTCGTTCCCCCACGCAGCCCAACCACGACGATTGCGCCGTGCAAATAGTTCCAAATACGGCCCTGGGCTGGCGCGTTCTACAAGATCCAGAAATTCATCGGGCTTGCGAGAGTGCACCCGCGCAAATGACCGCCCACTTCGGGCGTACGGCATCTTCCATGTTTGCACGCTACCAACATTGTTAACCCGGAAGGCGAGGTTTCCCCGTCGGCAAATCAAAGCCTGCTCGTGCTGCGGCCGTGGAAAACGACCGAGAGCAAAACCGTTTTTTGCCCACACAAACAACCGCAGCGGTTTGAACCCCCACGCTATCGCAACGCGCGCAGCATCACCCGAAATCAAAAACTTGTCTGGTGCCCACAAGTACAGGTGCGCATCTGACGCCACAAAATCAATAACCCTGAAAGCGCAAATGTCGTTGATGCTAAGAGTGGAGTATGGGAGAGGGGCTTTGAACTTCGCATTTAGGTGTTTTTCACCCCTGCCATTCGTTCGGTACGCGCCCCCGCCTACCCATTCAATGGGCCATGGTGGGTCCGCTACGACAGTCGTATATTTCACTTGCGGTACCTCACCCCACGCCACGCTTTGACCTTGATCGGGAACCCAAACGCCCACTCCGGCACGAGCTCCATGATTCGCGCGACATTCTCCATCGTCGATGGCTTCGCATCCTCGGGCACCTCGACTACGACTTCGTCGTGAACGTGCAGCACGATATCGTAATGTCGCTTCTCAAGCTCATTCATCGCGTGCGCCAAGATGTCCCGGCTGATCGCCTGGGTGATGTTCTCGGAGAGCTTGCCGCCGTAGGTGTGCGTTTCGACCCACTTATTCGATTGCCCGTCCACCGTCATGTAGTGAATCTGGTCCTTCATCTCACCCCACGGGGTTTCCCGCGGCTTCATCTTCGGGTAGGGGTAGCAGAGATTGCGGCCGCTCGGCAGCTTGCACCACAGGAACGACCCCTTGACGCGAAACTTCACTTCGCACTCGGCCGGGCCGGCGGTCGTCACGACACCGGGATGCAGCACGGCGTCGATCGCGGCGGCCTCGAGCGCGTACCAGTAATTCACGACTGCTGGGTGCACCTCGCGCCAGCGGAGCTTGAATTCCTCGGCCTGCGCGTCGGGCACGGCGACGTTATACCCCTTCGCCATCATCTGAAATGCGCCCACCCCACCCTGATACCCCAGAGCGAGCTCCATCACCTTGCCGACTTGACGCTGCTCACTCGTCACTTCGGCGGGATCCACTCCGAAGGCTCTGCCATAAGCAAGCTCGTAAATGCCGGAGCCAACACCGTTGTCATGCGCCTGAAAGGCATTGAGCTTCCACTGCTCGCCCGCCAGCCACGCAATACCCCGCCCCTCGATATTGGCGAAGTCGCCCGCGATCAAGTGCTTGCCTGGGCCGGCGGTCAGCATGCCGCGCAGGCAGGACGAGATGTTGTCGAGCGGCGGCCCGTACATCATGTCGATCAGGCGGGCTTTGTGCGGCGCCGGATCGGGCTTGCTCAGGATATGGAAAATCCCGTCAATCTCCGGCTGCCCAATCTTGGGGCGGGGTAAATTATGCAATTGCACCTTACGGGCGGCCCATCGGCCGGTGCCCGCCCCGTGGTACTGGAACATGCCGCGCAGCCGGCCGTCCCCGGACGCCGACTCCATCATTTTCTTCAGCTTCGCCGTCGAGGTTTTTGCTGCCTCTTGTCGCAATCGCAACGCTTTGGCGACATCCGGCGGCAACGTGTCGTCGGTGAGCGCGTCCAGCACGTCGGCCTTCGCCACGCCGGGCATCGCTACGCCCCGGAACCGGATCCAGTCGCCCAACTGGCCGACGGCGGAACAGGTGGCGACGGCGTTGTTCGTGACACGGCGCATTTCCTGGTTGAGCCGGGTCTGCTCGGACTCCACGATCTCGATCGCTGCCTGAACAGCAGCCCGATCTACGTAGACGCCCCGGTTGTTGATGCGCTGATCGAGAAGCCACAGTGCTTGCTCTGTTGGCGGCAGCGCCAAGAGCCGTTTGTAAAGCTGGCGCTCCACCTCCACATCAGTCTTGCAGTAGTCGTACAGGCGCTCTAAGCGGGCGGGGTCGTCCCACCACGTCAGCGGATCGAGCGAGCGCGGCGCGGCCATCTGCAGCATCAGCCGGTGCCCCGCCATGTCCTTGCGCGCGTCGAGCCCGACAGCCGCAGCCGCGTTCTCGAGGGCGCCCGGCAGCGCCATCGCGTAAGCCATCGCCATCGTGCATTGGCACTGCCCGGGCTTCGGAACAGGCCAGCCGTAGCGCGGCACCATGACCTCGTTCCAGATCGTGAGCTCGAAGGCGGCGTTGTGGGCAACGACTGTGCCACCCGATTTAACATGCACAGCAAAATCGGGCGGAATCCAATGCTTATCGGCCAGCGTGGACATCCCGATCTTGCCATCCCCCAACGCCATCCCGCAGCACCACACATCCGTCGTCGGATGCCGGGCGTAGTTGTGCAGCCCGACTTTGCGCAGGTCGAGAGTGCTGCGGGTTTCGAAGTCAACGTGAAGGTAGGCGGTCATTCGGGAAAACACCGCCCCGAAGGGCGGTGCAGAGGTTCATCGCATCAGTGCTTACGCGCCGAACGGATCGCCGGCGTCAGCGTCCGCCGCCACGCCTGCCACCGGCTCAAAGGCATCTTCCGCCTTCTGCCGCCCACTCAACGGGTCGCCGTCGGCCATCTTCTGCAAGTTCTGCAGCCCGAAGGCGACGCCCTTGTTGCCCTTCATGTCGTAGGCATACGCCCGGACCTGCGCCCTCGCATAGCACCCGGCGTAGAACCCCGTCTCGTCGATCACCGGCTGCCGGTCGCCGTCCACCAGGCCGGGCCGCTGGATCGAGCGCAGGGATATGAAAATGCCCCCCGGCTCCATACCTTCTGGCAGCTTGCCGTCCTTTTCCTTCTCTTCGTGCTTGCGGAAGGGCGAACGCAACGGCTTCGGCCACTTGGCCTTGTCCGCACCCCACTTATCCACGATGGCGTCGTTCGCGGCCTTTTGCAGCACGGACAGGTCGGCGCCCTTAGGGAAGAGCGCGACGACGGAGTACTCATCCTTGCCGTTCAGGTCGTTGTGTTTGGACCGGAACACCTGCGGGTACGACACGCGGAACGGCGATGTAATGACGTTTTCGAGCATTTCAAATTTCCTTTTCAGCGTTAAGCGTTAGTGAACACGTCGGCGGCACTCTGCTTCGTGACTGCCGGCCGTTTGTCGGAGTCGGGCACCAACGCATGACCCGACGACTTCCGCTCCACCAGACCGGGCGCGATCACGGCGAATTCTTTCTTGCCCAGCACCTTCTCGATCTGCGGCGGCGACTTCAGCACCGGCAGCGGGTACATCTGCGTCTCGCCCAAGCCGAGTTCCTTCAGCGTTTGCTCGGCCTTGGCCACGTCGACCCACGTGCGGTTCGCCCGTTTGTCGACCAGCTTGTAGCCGGGGATCGTCTTGCCCGACTCGGCCTCGGCGTAGGCAAGTTCATCCACCGCCGTCGCCCAGGACTTGACCACCGGCGCAAGGCGCAGCGCCTCGGCTAGCTTGTCGTAGTCAATGCCCTTCGGATTCTCGGGCGTCGGCGGCACTACGTTCTCGAACGCGAGCGCCGCAGCGTGCTGCGCCTTTTTCGCGAGCTCGGGGCACACGCCCGCCGCGGGGCAGAATTGGCAGTGGTCGCCCGCAACCAAGCCCGCGTCGGCGGCCTTGGTGGCTTTGGCCGCAGCAATGAGTTCGCCCCGAAAGTCCAGCAGATCGAGCGCGTTCAGCTTCTCTTCGCGGATCGGGCCGTCCGGGTGCGGGCATCGGGGCTGGATGATGCGATTCCAGACCTCCATCACCGGCAGATTCAGCGTCAGCACCGCGCCCAAACCGTAGTATCGCAATTGTTTGTTGCCCTTGACTTCGACCGGCGTCCCCGCTCCGTACTTGAAGTCGTCCACGATCAGGCGCCGTTGCGCCGGCTTCCAGATGATGCGGTCGTTGGTGCCGTACAGGCCTGGGTAGACATGGGACAGGTCGAACTTGCGCTCGACGTGCATCTCGTCACCAGCGGCCTTGTCGAAAAGATCGGCACCGGCCTCGATGTAAAGCCGCACACCGTCAACCATTTCCTCGTCGACTGTAAACTCGAAGCCGTCGGCGGCCCGCTTGGCGCCGAAATAAACGTCCGGATCTACACCGGCAATCAAACACCCCGCCGCCAGATCATGCGCGCAGGTACCCTCGGCGGCGTAGCGGCTGGTCGGGGCGTGAATGCCGTCGGACAGGGCGACCGAGCCCGGGCACGCAGCCCAGCGGTGCATGCTTGACGCACCTATCGCGGAATGCGTTTTCTGAGGTTTAATCACGCCAGCGCACCGTCGGCAGCGGCGATCACCTCGAGGTATTGCACGGGCTTCAGTTCCCCGACGCGCGTCACACCGAACGGCTTGATGACCTCGGCGACCTTGGCAAGTCCACTGGCGCCGAACTTGTCGTTCACCTTCATCAGCGCGGCGCGAACGTCCGCCTCCGTCGGGCCAGCGGCGGCGGCAGCAGCGGCGGGCTTCCGGGGCCGTCCGGGCTTATTCTTGGGCGCCGGGGCGGGCGTGATGGGGGCCACAGCAGCCGGCATGGAGGTTAGGACTTTATCTTTGTCCCCCTCTACGGACGGTGATCCCTTGTCGGGGCCGGCCGATACCGGTGCCGTAGCATTGATCTTGGGCTGCAGGAAAACGAGTGCTTCTTCGATGGTGTTGAATGTCAGTTTCAGTGTAATCACGTTTTTATCTCCGGGTTGATGGGCGCTAGATTAGCATCCCGTTTAGAAAATCACAAGACCGAGTCCTTGCATTTGAGAGCGCGATCTCTCAGGATTCAGCAACTCCCGGTCAGCGCTCATCGCTCGATCTCCTTGCGCACGAGGGCGCGGTCGGCAATATCATCGTAATAGCGGATGAACGCATCACGATCCGGCGTCTGCATTTGTGGCCCCATAGAGCGAGCATGCGCGCACAGGTTTTCGTATGATCGTTCACGGTTGGCGCGATACCGTTCTGCGTCCTTCTCCGCATTGCGCAGTTTGAGTGCAAGGTTGCGGGCAAACTCGGCGCGAACACATTTGATATTTGACGCCTCATATGACCAGAATTCCTCCGCGTCCGTTCTCGACGTAGGCCCGCCCCCTTCCGCAATCTCTCCCTGCCCTACGCCCTCGGGAGAGGGCGCAGACGATTGGTTGGCAGTCGAGGGTTGCGGCGGGGCGGGTTCGTGGGTCAATGCGGTGCGAATATCTCGTATAAGTTCCGGCCAATCATGCCCGAGCTTCCGAGTTTCCCAATCGGGATCGGCCGACAGTAAGACTCGTCTCAGCAACTCCCGGTCATCACTCATCGCTCGATATCCTTGCGCTTGGCTGTGTAGCGGGCATTTCTTTTAGCTTCACCGAATCGCGGTTGAATCGGCAATTTAAGTTTAAGTGCTCTCGCCCAAGAGTCTACAATTCCCATATCGCCGTCTGTGCCCACCCCCGCCGCATCGGGATAACTTCCAGAATCGGATTTTGCAATCCCTATTGCGGCCCAAAAACATAAGGCCCGCGCTTCGTACGGGGTCATGGCGCTAGGCAGTTCCCCGCGATACGGTTTTGTGTAGGCACGTTTTCTCATCACGCCTCCTTGCGCTTGAGGACGCGGATGGCTGAAGCGCACGCGCTCAGCTCTTGATTGGCGCCAAACCGCTCGTGTTCATTTCGATAGCCCCCTCCGTGCCAGCGGCTTTCACATACCCTCGCACACTCCTCTCGCGCCCGCTCCCACTCAGCGGCTAGCGCGGCCTCGGCTTTCTCGGCGCGCTCGCGTTGATGCTCGGCAATCTTCAGCAGGCCATACGCTCCCTCCCTCGACGCCCGCAACTGTTCATCGCGCTCGGCCAGGGCGGCCACTGCTTTCTCCGCGCGCTCAAAGTGGTGTCGCCAGTGATGGTAACTATCTGCTCGACGTAGGACCTCATTAATCAATTCCGTGATGCGCTCCTTAGCGTCGGCGAGTTCGCGCCGGAGCCTCACTATTTCTTCGGCGCTAAGCGGAAACCACTCTTCGAGGCTTGAGTTAGTGCGCCACTTCCGGCCGACGGCGGCATCCTCCCGCAACTCGCTGAGTTCGCACCGGAGCAGGTCGATCTCGTTGCCTAGCCGTGCAGCCGTTTCATAGCCACTAGGCGTTCTCGGCGTATCGCTCATCGCTCGGTCTCCATGTCAGTCAAAAGCGGCCACCAAGTCTTTTGTCTTGCGCCGTAGCGTCATCTGAATGCGCCGGTCGAGCTCGTCATCCTCGAGTAGCACAATCCGCACGGTCACGGGCTTCGTCTGCCCGATCCGGTGCAACCGCATTGCGGCCTGAGCGTTGTTGCTCGGCACCCAATCCTGCTCAACGAACAAGCAGTGGTGCGCCGCCGTGAGATTGATCCCGGTGCCGGCCGCTTGGATGTTCCCAATGAACACCCGGGTTTTCGGATCGCGCTGGAACTTGTCGATGTTGCGCTGCCGCCGGGTTGGGTTGGTGCCGCCGTAAACCACCACGGGACCATAATCCTTCAACCCCTCGCGCAGCCCCTCGATCACGTCCCTGTGGACCGCGAAAAGCACGATCTTCTCGAGACCGCTTTCCAGCTCGTCCTTGACCAAGTCGACAACGGATTGCACCTTCTGCGCCCCGGTGTAGCGCCGCAGCGTCGATATCTTGTGTTGATCGACCTGAGTCATCGTCAGCGATTCGAGCATCTTCAAGCCGCCCATGCCACCTCCGCCCAGATCCACGGCGGCGGTCAACAGCCGGCGCTGCTTTTCCAGGTCGGCGCGGAACTCGGCGTCCCGCTTGAAGATGTAGTACTCGGGGAATAGCAACTCTACATCAACCGGGCCGGCGGGCACCGTTACGTCGGCAAACATGATCTTTGGCAGATCACGCATCACGTCCGCCTTCTTGCGCCGGAGGATGATCGGCTTGATGAGCGCGCGAAACTCCGGGATGTTTTGGTGGCCACTGATCGCTTGCCCGTACGGGGTGTGGCGGGTTTGGCAGAATTTTGAAACAAATGCGTCGTAGCTTTTGTTCCAAATCCCGAATACCCGGAGCATCGGCCAGAGTTCGGCGAGGTTATTCGGGGCAGGCGTGCCAGATAAAGCCCAGACCCGAGCGGCCTGATGAACGAGTCCACCTTTGGCCAGAATCGCGTGGCTGCGCTTGGCTGTCGTGCTTTTGAGGAAATGCGCTTCATCGAGTATGAGTATAGATGTCGTACCGGCGGTTAACCACGCACTCAGTTTCAAATTGACGTCGATTTGCGTCGCTAAGTCGTAAGAGCAGGCTACGATACCGCCGGCAACCGTTTTCCGTAAGCAAATTTCCAAGTCCGAACTCTGTAAGACGAGCCCACATATCAATCCGCGCGTTGAGAACTTCTCGAACTCGCGGAGCCAGTTGATCCTCACGCTCGCCGGGCATATGACTAGAATCCTCTGTGCGTTGATCTGGTCGGCCGCGGTGATCGCCTGCGCGCTCTTGCCAAGGCCCATCTCGTCAGCCAAGAGCGCAACCCGTTTGCCGGAAAGCCAGTCGGCGCCGGTTTGCTGGAAGGGGAAGAGCGTTTCAATCGCGCCGTGCCTCGATCGCCAGTTGCGCCATCGCCAGCGCCCGCCAGGCCACCTTGACATCGTGCAGAATCCCATCCTCGGGGTCCACGACACCACGCTCCATCAGGTGCCGCACGATGCAGTCCGCGTGGTCGTTGGACTTCTCGCGGGACCAGTGGAGGGCTTCGCCCGGATTGTGCTTGTCGTTGCCCCGCTGGGAGAGTTCCGCTACAGCGACCAGCGCGTCGGGGAAGTAGTCGAGCAACCCCCGAGCGAGTGGCAGGTTCTTGCGTGCTTTCGAATCGGATGGGAGTGGCATCATCGTCCCCAAAAAGTTTGCGCGATACGCGCCATCAGCAGCAGCCCCAATGCGAACCACGTGCCGGGTTTGATGTCGTCATGCAGAATCGTCACCGAAATGATGACCCGCATGAACGTCGTCGAGAACGCCCAGATCACGAAAGCGTCGAGTAGCGTCGTATTCGGGATCGTGACGAGGCGGTAGATGCAGTAGCCAATGGCAAGTTGCAGCGGAATCCACAGCCACAGCCACTCCCACCACGGACCCTTGACCGTGCGGTACATGTACTCGGCGAACACTGCAGGTAACGCGGCAGCGAGACCCCACAACGCGGCGGGGGATATCCACTGGATGAGGGCGCTCATTGCGCGTCAGGGGCGGCGGCAACGTTGATGGTGTTGTCCACCCACACCCAGCCGAAAAAGAACTTGACGGCGGCGCGGTGAAATGCGCTTGGCTTCGTGGCGAGGAAAATACCCACGCCGCCCATGTTGTACGCGCCGGCTGACGCGGGGAAATGCGTGAAATCCAGATCGGTCATCAGTCAGTTCCTCCAAAGTTAGCCGGCACGCCCCGGAGCATGCCCCAGGCGGCCAGCAAAAAGGCTTCCGCCCGCCCATCGTGCTTCTTCAGCGGCCAGTAGCCGGAAAAGTGCGGCGCGATCCTCGAGGCGGCGATCCGGCTTGCATCCTTGCCCTTGCCGATCAGCCCGAACTGCCGCTTCCACACTGCCGGGGCGACGAACTGCACGGGCACCACGTTGGCCGCCAACACGCCGTAAAGCACGCCGGCGCCATACCCAAAGTTGAATGCGCTGGTGATACCTTGCTCGGGCATGGATCCGACTTGCTCGACAATGGCGTGCGTGATGCGATCTCGATGCCGCTCAATCATATTGGCCACCTGATAGGCGTCGATCTGGCGTTTCTTTTTCTTGTGCACAACGGTTTCAACTGTTGGCATGTCGAACAACAAAATGTCGTCGTCCCCGCCGTAGAGAACCAGGGCGCCGTCCAAACCAGGATCGATACCGAGAACCGCCATCATTTTCTCCGGGGGTCAAAATCGTCGGATGACAGAAAAATGCCCTCGAGCCGCGCCGCTTCCATCACGTCCGGAATCGCCGCGGTAGGGATCAGCCCGCCAGTCCCGCCTCGCTCCCGGCTGTAGGTCCAGCGATAAATGCTCACTGGATCACGGTGCTTGCCCGGATCGAGACGCTGCAATGCCCGCATCAGGTTGCGCACGCCGCCGAACTTGGCGATGATACGTTCGGCCTGGCTTGGCGGGGGGTCATCGAAAGGATTCGTAGGTGCCACGGGCGCATCGTATTGTAGAAATCGCAACGTGTCAAGCGTTGTGCTAAACCTGCAGCAAACATCCCCCACGCAGTAGCGTCGGCGTCGCCTATATTGTGGCTTAAAACGGCCTTTTGACGACTTTTGTTCCAATTGTTCCAATTGCGGCACTTTAAGTTCCGATTGTAAGTCCTTGATGCTGTTTTGTTCCAATTGTTCTAGTTGATTTTTGCCGGTTACGGCGGGAAAAACGGGCGCGCATTTGCATAAATTAATTAATGACCAGTGCGACCGGCGTTATATATTTATATGTACAGTATGTTATATTTTAATTAGAACAATTAGAACAATAAGAACAATATATATAAAACAAAGAGATAAAATGTTCCAAAGAAAATGAATGTTCTAATCAATGATTGGAACAGACGGGCCGACCTATAAGCATGAACGGGCCGACCTATAAGCATGATGGGCGGGCGGTTGCGGCGGAAAACCGGCGCCGCGATGGGCGCCGATTCACTTTCGTCAGTCTGTGTTTTCCACCAGTTCACCGACGGGACGGCCGTTCGCCGTTGTCGCAGTGTAATACCCGTCGCCGTGGGTTTCCCACGATACGCGGCTGAAGCCGGCCGCGCGGGATAACTGCAGGTCAGTCGGGTTAAAGGTTTCAAACTCACAGGGCGTGCCAGCGTTGAAGACCTCGCGCTTGCATCGTATGGCTATATCGCCGTGTTTGTATCGGTCGTTAACATCGAAACCATCCCGGGCATTTCCCCAAACGTCGTATGTCCAAAGCGTAAATTTTCTAAGTTTCGATTTCATGGTGCTACCTCCAAAGGTTGTTAACTAGCCAAAGGATCCAAGCGGCAATGAACGCCGCCAGGATTAAGGAGACTTCGCGCAGTGCGGTTCGGGTTTTGTGGCGCATGGTTGCTCACCCCAACGTGCCGCGCGATGCGTCCAGCGCGTTCAGGCATTGTTCGGCCCGCTCGCGCCAGGCTTGCCAATCATCAGCAAGCCGGCCGGCGAGTACGTCTGATACTAGTTGCTCGAGATCGGCGTGCAACGTGAGCATGTCTGAGGCTCGACTGTGGTCAAGGTAGGAACTCATAGTGTTGCCCTCTGCGATCTTTAATTGTTTTCCGCTTCGTAACGCGTCAAATAGAAGTGGATGCCCCCCGCGCATTCTTGCCAACGATCAGCGCACCACGTGTCCGGGCGCACAGTTTCCCCCTCACGGTACAGGAAGGCGGGGTTATGTTTCGATTGTGCGGGCTTATGCTGGGGTGTTTCCAACACCAGTGCGAACTCAGCGCGGCATTTACGACCGGTCGCGTTTGACCGCGCAGCGGCGGCCGGAATGTGCAACGTAACAATTCCGTCCAGTGTATTTTTGTAGACCGTAAGGGCGCCCTCCGCGCATATCGTTGTATTGGCAATGATATATGCAGGTATGTTTTTTGCGCCGCGCAAGTTCGCGCCGTGCAAGTCCGCGCCGTGCAAGTCCGCGCCGTACAAGTCCGCGCCGTGCAAGTTCGTGTAAGGGGCTATCTTAAGTTTTGTCATGGTGCCGAATCCTTTTCAGGGACTGCGCGGAGCGCCTTAACTAGCGCGGTGGCGGTAGCCTCGCGGTAGACTGCCCACGCGGGGGCGATGGCTTCGTCTAAGGCTGCCCGCGCGGTGGCGACGGCTTCGTCGTAGGCCGCCCACGTGGGGGCGATGGCTTCGTCGAAGGCTGCCCGCGCGGGGGCGGTGGCTTCGCAGTAGACTGCCCGCACGGGGGCGGTAGCCTCGCGGTAGACTGCCCACGCGGGGGTGGTGGCTTCGTCGTAGGCTGCCCACGCGGTGGCGGTGGCCTCGCGGTAGACTGCCAGCGCGTCGGCGGGTAGCAAGCGCGTTAGCCACTGAATATCCAACCGCGCCTTTACGGCCTTCCGCGCGGCGCGGACAGTGACCGGCGCGCCGTCGGGGAACAACTGCTGGAACAGTCGCCGTTGATCGCGGCACGCGCCGCGTAAGTGAGTGAGGGTGATCCGTTTCATGGTGTGGGCTCCTGTTGTCAATTGATGTCGGTAACTCGGGTGGACTCGTCGACGGCGGGTTTCTCCGGTAGCGGGTTGCTTGCGGTCCCCGCGGCGAATTGCGGGTTTCGCGATGCGGTCGGGGACGTATCAATCCAGGCTTGCCGATCGTAGTCGTACCCTACCCAAGATCCGTCAATTCTGTATGTGCCTCGTAGCATGGTTTGCTCCTTGGTTGGTGGTGCGATTGTCCCGCAATGTTGCGGTAAACGCAATGCATGCATGAAGCGTGCCAAGCCGAAACAGGGTCAACGCGGGTAGTTGAGCCGGTTAGCGGACGCTAACGTGCCCGAAATTGTCACAATGTGCCGCAAACGGTCTGTGTGAGTGCTTACTAACGTGAGTGATCGCTAACGTGAGTGATCGCTAACGTGAGTGTTTACTAACCCGCTGATAGGCGTATACTATCGGCTTCACGGCGTCGATAGTATTTACCAAATGACTGCAGGCGTTCTGGCACCGTTTACTGATGATCTTGGCGAGTATGTTTGCGCCGGGTTGCGCGAGGGTAAGACTTTGATAATGATAGCTAATGAGCTATCCATTACCCGGCAGACTATCTACAAATGGAAGCGCTTACATCCTCTATTTGAAAGCGCTTACATTTCAGCGCGCGCCGAGGGTGCGCACACTCTGATCGATGAGTCGATCGCCATAGCGGACGATGAGACTATCGAGCCGCATCGAGCTCGTAACATGATCACGGCCCGGCAATGGGCTGCAGAGCGGCGTAACCGCAAGGACTATGGCCAGGCTATCGACATGACCCTCACCGAACGTGTTGATTTGGGTGGCACGCTGATCGAGGCGCGCAAGCGTACGGTGCTACCGGGCTGCGACCTAGCGCCCGCACTGCCAGTGCAAGACGCTGAATACACGATGATAGCGCCAAGCGTGACAACGGATAGTGAATCCGTCGCATCCTCGCCGGCTGTGAATCCATTTGACTAGCTCGAGTTTATTTGGTGGTGCGGTCGGCCAGGCGCGACCGGGGGGCGCCGGGTGGGGGTGGGGGCGGATTTCCGCCGCCCGCCATGTTGTAGGGGAGTGGCGCAAGCGCCCCGTGCTACTCCTATAAAATTTTTTAATAATTTCAACAACTTATTGCGATTTTCGCAACCCCATCCGCCACGCAAAAATCTTTATTTTTTGTAGCCTTTTACATATCGATGATGAAGCACTCTCCCCAGCAAGAGCAAGAACTGATGCGCGACCTGTGGACGCCCGCGATCACTGACGACTTGCTCGCCTTCGTGCGCTACGTCTACCCCTGGGGCAAGGCAAACACGCCTCTAGCCGGCATCAACGGCCCCCGCAAGTGGCAAGCGGAGGACTTGGACGAAATCAGCCAGCACATCAAGGACAACAAAGGCCGCCTCGCGCTCGACCAGTTGCCCGAAGTGTTCCAGAAATCCACCGTTTCCGGCCGCGGACCCGGCAAGTCCGCGGAGGTCAGTTGGTTGGTGCACTGGTTCGCCACGACCCGCATCGGCTCGACGGTCATCGTGACGGCGAACGGCGAGCCCCAACTGCGTTCGCGCACATGGCCGGAGGTGGGCAAGTGGCACACGCTCTCCATCAACGAGCACTGGTTCGATTATCAGGCAACATCGCTGCGCCCGCAGGCGTGGTTTGCCGAGGCGGTGAAGCGCGATTTGAAGATCGACACCGGCTACTACTACGCCCAGGCGCAGCTTTGGCGCGAAGAGGCGCCTGACGCCTTCGCCGGGGCGCACAACCCGCACGGGCTGATGCTGCTGATGGACGAGGCGAGCGGCATCCCGCCCCCGATCTGGACGGTTTGCGAGGGGTTTTTCACCGAGCCCGTGCTGGATCGCTTCTGGTTCGTGTTCTCGAACGGCCGGCGCAACTCCGGCGCCTTCTACGATACGCACCACAAGTTCGCGCGGATGTGGCGGCGGCGATGCCTGGATGCGCGTACCGTAGAAGGCACCGACCCGAATCGGTATCAGAAGATCATCGACATGCACGGCCCGGATTCCGACGAGGCCCGGGTCGAGGTCTACGGGCAGTTTCCCAATCAGGGCGACATGCAGTTCATCCCGGCCGAGTATGTGCAGGGGGCGCGTGAGCGGGAGGTGGCCCTTGACATGGGCGCGGCGCTCATCATGGGCGTAGACCTTTCCCGCGGCCGAAAGGACAAGAGCGTGATCCGTTTCCGCAAGGGTCGCGATGGCCGCAGCCTGCCGCCCCGGCGCTGCATGGAGCGCGATTCGGTGAAGCTCGCTGACTGGATCGCGCAGGCGATCAACGACGAGGATCCCGATTGCGTGAACATCGACGGCGGCGACCTGGGCGGGGCGATCTGCGACATCCTGAAGGACAAGGGGTACAAGGTTCACGAAATCATGTTTGGCTCGGCGTCGAGCGATCCGCAGTGGGACGACAAGGCGACTGAGATGTGGGCGGACATGAAGGGGTGGCTGCCGAGCGGGGCGATCGACAATGACCCGGCGCTCGAGCGCGACCTGATTTCCCGCGAGAAGCGGCGGGTCGGCAAGGCGAATGAGCGTATCAAGCTCGAGAGCAAAGAGGATTTGCGCGAGCGGGGTTTGGACAGTCCGGACGATGGCGACGCCCTGGCGTTGACTTTCGCCACCAAGGTTTCTCGGCGCGATGCTGCCTCGCGTGGTCGCCGGGGTATGCGCCGGTCGCGGATCGCCGACGGCGTTGAAGAAAATATGCACGGAGAGTAGAATGTTGAGTTCACAATGGCGTGAGGTATTCGCATGGGTTTCATAACGAAGGCGTTTGGTCTTGGCGGTAGCGCGCCGACGCCCCCGCCCGCACCCCCGCCTGCACCGGCTATCTCCGATGAGACGGTGACGAAGGCGGCCGAGGATGAGCGGCGCCGGCGATCAGGCAGGGGCCGTGCGTCCACCGTGCTGACCGGCCTTGGTGGGCTGGATGAGGAAGAGTCGAAGTCCGCCAGGAAAGTTCTTCTCGGGGCGGGCGCGTAATGCCGATGGTCACCGATTCCGCGGCCGAGGGCATCATTCGGCGGTTCGAGCACGCCGTCGGCCTGCGCGGGAATTGGGAATCGCATTGGGAAGAGATCGCCAAGCGCGTTCTACCCAACTACTCTGGGTCGTTTACGTCGCAGGGTATGACGCGCTCGCAGGGCGAGAAGCGCACCGAGGACATGGTGGACGCGACCGCGGCTTTGGCGTTGCCCAAGTTCGCGAGTGTGATGGAGTCGATGTTGACGCCGCGTTCGTCGCGCTGGCATCGGCTGGTGCCGACCGACCGGGCGCTGCTCAAGAACCGGATGACGCGCCTGTGGTTTGAGGATGCGACCGACATCCTGTTCAACTACCGGTACGCTCCGCGGGCCAATTTTGCCGCACAGGCGTTCGAGGGGTATCAATCGCTCGGGGCGTTCGGCACCGGCACGCTTTTCGTCGACAAGTTGAAGCAGGGGGGCATCCGGTATCGGTCGATCCACCTGGGCGAGATTTTCTTTATCGAGAATCATCAGGGGATCATCGACACGGCGTTTCGTAAGTTCCCGCTGACCGCGCGCCAGGCCCGACAATGGTTCGGCGAAGAGCGGCTGCCGAGCAAGATCAAGACCGCGCTGGCGAGCGACAAGCCCGCCGACCAGGACAAAGAATTCTGGTTCGTGCATTGCGTGAAGCCGCGCGAGGATTATGACGCCGGTCGGTACGATCTGGCGGGCATGGCCTTCGCCTCCGAGTACGTCAACTTCGAAGAGAAGGTGACGGTGAAGGAAGAGGGGTACAACACCTTCCCGTACCCGATTGGGCGCTATGTGCAGGCGCCGGGCGAGCTCTATGGGCGCAGTCCTGCCATGCTGGCGCTGCCCGCGATCAAGACCCTGAACGAAGAGAAGCGCACGGTGCTGAAGCAGGGTCACAGGGCTGTCGATCCGGTGCTGCTTGCGCACGACGACGGGGTGGTTGACACGCTCAGTCTGAAGCCCGGGGCGGTCAATGCCGGTGGTGTCACGGACGAGGGCAAGCTGTTGGTGCATGCGTTGCCGGTGGGTAATTTGGCGCTTGCCCGCGAGATGATGGACGCCGAGCGGTTCACCATCAACGATGCGTTCTTGATTACGCTGTTCCAGATTCTCGTCGAGACTCCGCAGATGACCGCGACCGAGGTGCTCGAGCGCACTCGTGAGAAGGGGATGCTCTTGTCGCCGACGATGGGCCGGCAGCAATCCGAGTTCCTGGGGCCGCTGATCGAGCGCGAGCTTGACGTGCTGGCGCAGCAGGGACTACTGCCGCCGATGCCGCCGATGCTACGTGACGCCCAGGGCGAGTATCAGATCGAGTACGACTCTCCGCTGTCCCGGGCGCAGAAGGCCGAGAATGCCGCCGGGCTTTTCCGCACGGTGGACTGGTTGACGCAGGCCATCAACATCACGCAGGACCCGAGCCCGCTGGATCACATCAACTTCGACGAGGCGGTGCCCGCGATCATGGATATTCAGGCGGTGCCGACCCGGTGGCAAAATTCCGCCGAGCAGGTCAAGGCGATTCGTGATGGTCGGGCGCAGGCGCGCGCCGAGCAGCAGATGGTGGACGCGGCGCCCGCGATGGCGTCCGTCGCAAAACAGGCGGGGATGCCGGCCGGTGGCGCTCGTTGACCTGTACGAGAGGACGTTGCAGTTTCTTACGTCGCGCGCACTGGCGTACCGGCGCGCATTCAATCCGGCAAATCGGGATGTTCGGGTGGTGCTGGCGGACTTGGCGCGGTTCTGCCGGGCCAACCGATCGACCGCGCACGCCGACCCCTACGTTGCCGCACGCCTGGATGGTCGGCGCGAGACATGGCTGCGGATTCAGCAGCATCTCAACTTGACGACGGCCGAACTCTACCGGCTATACGGTGGTGTTGATCGTGAAAAATAATATGAGAATCAAAGCCTACACCGTGGTTGAGCGCGCGGTGGACGAGGGTGTGGCGTTAGGTTACAACCGGGCGCACAAGCACACAGATACACCGGGGGAGGCAATCAAGGAGTATGTACGCCGAGAAGTGATGATTGCGCTGTGCGAGATAATGGATTTTGGCGAGGAATAAAAAATCCCCCGAGTTGACCCCGGGGGAAATAGCCTACACAGGAGAACGCACCATGAAGATTGTGATTCTCCCATTATTTTTTGAAAAGGTCAACAGCCATGGCTGAAGCAGGCGCGGGACAGGGTGCCGGGGACGGCGCGGGCGCCACAGGGTCGGACGGTACGGGCGCGGGCGCAACGGGGGCTGGCGGGGCCGGCGCGCCTGCCGCATTCGACTGGAACACGGGCATCACCGACGAGGGGGTGCGAACCTGGGTGACGGCCAAGGGGTTCAAGGATCCCGCGGCGCTTGCCCAGACCGCGCTCAACCAGGAGAAACTGCTGGGCGTGCCGGCCGACCAGATCGTGCGGCTGCCAAAAGACGACAAGCCTGAGTCGTGGGCGCCGGTCTACGAGAAGATGGGCCGCCCGAAAGAGGCTAAGGATTACGGCCTACCGGTGCCCGAGGGGGACAAGAGCGGCTTTCACGAAGTCGCAGCCAACTGGTTCCACGAGTTCGGGGTGTCGGGCAAGGCGGCTCGCGGTGTCGCTGAGAAGTGGAACGCCTACGTCGTCGACGAGACGAGGAAGGCGGCCGATGTTCGCGCCGCCGCCGAGGTCGAGGCCGGCAAGGCGCTAAAAACCGATTGGGGTCCGAAGTTCGATGACAACGTGAAGGTGGTCGATGCTGCGGCGAAAACCTTCGGCATGACCGAGGATCAGCTCCGGGCGCTGAAGGAAGTCATGGGGCCTTCGGGCGCGATGAAGTTCATGCACTCGATCGGCTCGAAGCTGGGCGTGGAGGGCGATTTCGTCACCGGGGATGGTAAGCCTGGCGCTACGTCGTTCAGCACGCCCGAGGCGGCCAAGGCGCGGATCGCGGCGTTGCGCGAGGACAAGAGCTTTGTCAAGCGGTTTGCGACGGGGGATTCCGAGGCGCGCGCCGAGATGAAGAAGCTGCACCAATTGGCGTATCCGGGCGACACGGTGCTGTAGTTGACATTTCCGCAACCGCGGCGGATAATCGCAATATCTTGAATTCCGCCGGGCCTGCAAAGGGAACCCGGCGGGACCAGGACGGTTTACCGGGAAGCTGCGTTCGCAGTCCGGTTGACGGCAGTGAATAGTACTGCGACTCGCGCCAGGTCTGTATTGGCGAAGAAGTCGGCCCCGTGTCAACGGGCAAGCCCTTCGAAAAATTCGTTTTTCGATTCTTGGAGGGCTCTATGTCCGTCAATCTCCCCACCCATTACGTTCGTGAGTATTCCACGAACGTCCAATTGCTTCTGCAGCAAAAGGGAAGCAAGCTGCGCGGCGCCGTCACCGTCGGTTCGTACGTCGGCGATCAGGCGTCCCCGGTCGATCAGATCGACTCGGTGGAAATGCAGCAAGTCACGACCCGCTTCGGCGCGATGCCCCGTATTGACGCGGCGACCGCTCGGCGTTGGGTTTTCCCCACCGACTACGATCTGCCGCAACTGATCGACAAGTTCGACAAGTTGCGCATGCTGACGGACCCGGAATCGCAGTACGTTCAGAACGCGGTGTTCGCGGCCGGCCGCAAGATGGACAACGTCATCATCACGGCGTTCCAGGCGACGGCGAAAACCGGCGTTGCGGGTGCGTCCAACACCAGCTTCACCGCCGGTAACGAGGTTGACGTGGCTGTGGGCGGGTCGAATTCCCGGCTGAACGTGCAGAAGTTGCACTCGGTCAAGGAACTCATTCGGTCGAAGCACATCGATCCGGACGAAGATCCGATCTACGTTGGGCTCACCGCCAAGGACGAGTCGGCGCTGCTGAAGGAAATCCAGATTTCAAACCGCGACTACTCGGGCGCCGATATGCCCGTACTGCGCGAGGGCAAGCTGGAACGCTTTCTCGGCATGAACTTCATCTACTGTGAGCTGATCGAGTCGGTCGCCACGGGGACGAACGAAGTCAACGTGCCGGTGTGGGCGAAGTCCGGTATGCACCTGGGCCTCTGGAACGACGTGCAGACCAGCATTTCCAAGCGTAACGACTTGCAGGGCGAACCCTGGCAAGCCTACGTCTACATCACGATCGGTGCGACCCGGCTCGACGAAGAGAAGGTGTTCAACATCGAATCGTATCGCGCGTAATCGGGGGTACACATGGCTATCGATCTCACTCTCAAATCCGTCTCGATCACCGCGCGCGAAGCTTCGCCCCCGACGCTTTCCAATCCGGGGGCTGGCGGGCAGGGCCTCAAGAAGCACGTGTCGGGCTACCTGGCTTCGGTCCCGGCGTCGCTGTCGATCACCTCGATCATCCGCATGTGCGAGGTGCCGTCGAACGCGGTCATCACCGACCTGTACTTCCAGTCGGCCGCGCAGACCGCCGGCAAGTTCGACATCGGCGTGTATCGGAACAACGACGATGGCGGCGCGGTGGTGGACCAGGACTTTTTCGCGTCCGCCGTGGACTGCGCCTCGGCGGTTGTCAAGACCGACGTGCTGAACGAGTCCACGACCAACACGACTGCGAAGCAGATGCAGCCGTTGTGGGAAGCGGCCGGGCTGTCCGCCGATCCGGGCGGCACGCTCGACCTGGCGCTGACCGTGGTCACGACCGATGTCACGACCGGCACCGGCGCGGTGAAGCTCGACGCCAGCTACGTCGCGTAGCGGGGGGCCTCATGGCTGACACTTTTTGGAGTGTGGTCCACGGGGAGCAGGACGACTCCCAAGTGACCACTGACACGTCCACGTCGGGCGAGGCGATCGAGTTGCGGATCGAGACGGGCACCGGCATGACCAAGCAGGAAATGCTGAACGGCATCGAGGCGATTCGCAACTACATCGAGAAGGGTGACGCTCCGGCGTAAGCGCGCATGTCCATTGTCAATACGAAATCCACGGCAATCACCAACGCCGACGAGACGCAGCCCCGCGCCTACACGCAAAGCTGGATTGAGCGGGGTGACGCCAAGATAGCGGTTGGCAAGGTTGAAGTAGCGGCCGCCGACGACGACACCTCGGTGTATCGGCTGGTGCGCATCTCTTCGGGGGCGCGCGTTCACAAGATTGAGCTGCTGTCAGACGCAATAGCCGGCGGCACGGATTACAACCTGGGCCTCTACAAGCCGGCCTACACCGGGCAGGGCGCGGTGGTGGACGACAACCTGTTCGGCGACGCGCTGGATTTCAGTTCAGGGAACACGGTGCCGGTCGAGGTGACGTTCGACCAGACCGACATCGCGGATATCGAGAAGCGGGTGTGGGAGTTGCTGGGCCTCGCGGCCGATCCGCACACCGAGTACGACATTTGCCTGACGGCAGTCACCGCGGGCACGGGTGCAGGCACGATCGCGATGCGCGTGGAATTCGTGTTGTAAGGGGGATTCATGGCTCGGACATTTCCGGGGGGTTTGGCGCAGGTCAATGCGGAGCAGGGACAGGTAGACGAATTCCTGGGTCTGGCCGCGAACTATTCGACCGTGCCGACTGCCCGGTTTTTGACCGTGGCGACGAATACGCAGATCGCTCTTTTTTCGAGTTTCACCATCGACGGGGGTGTGACCGTTGACGGCGAGCTTCGCGTTGTGAATTGGCCATCGTAGTAATTTTTTCGCAAGGAACATTCTATGTCCGTCATCATCACTGTTCTCGACATCAAGACCGCCGCGGGTAGCGGCTCGGGCGCCGGAGAGGCGCTGGGTATCACACCCGGCGTTGGCGGCGCAACCGGCATTGGCGGTGCGGTCACGGTTACTGGCGGCGCGGGCGGATCGAGCTCCGGCGCGGGTGGTGCGGCCAAACTTATCGGTGGTGCGGCCTCGGCGGGCGCCACGGCGGGCGGCGCGGTCGATGTGACCGGTGGGGCGTCCACCGGGTCCGGCACGGGCGGTGTGGCGACGGTCACGGGTGGCGCGGGCAGCGCGGCCACGGGCGTTGGTGGGGCGGCCAAGCTGATCGGCGGGGCAGGGAATACGACCGGCGCGGGCGGCGCGATTGCCGTCACGGGCGGGGCGGGTGGTAACGATGCCGTGGGCGGCGCGGCCGTCATGGCGGGTGGTGCGGCCGGCGGTGGAAACCGTGCGGGCGGGCTTATCAGCGCGACAGGCGGTGCCGGCGCGGGCAGCGCGGCGGGCGGTGCGGCGTCCCTGGTGGGCGGCGCGGGCGGCGCGACCGGCGTGGGTGGCGCGATCGCGGTCACTGGCGGCGCGGGTGGGGCGACTTCCGGCGCAGGCGGGGCGATGGTCCTTGCAGGCGGGGCGGCCACCGATGGGGATTCGGCGGGCGGTCTGGCGAGCGTCACGGGTGGGGGCAGCATGGGCTCCGGCACGGGCGGTGTGGCGTCCCTGGTGGGCGGCGCAGCGGGCGAAGCGACCGGCGCGGGTGGTGGTGTCACGATCACCGGCGGATTGGGTAACACGACCGGCGTGGGCGGCGCGATTCTGGCGAC
>JAUYMQ010000597.1 GCA_030698575.1 Deltaproteobacteria bacterium | reverse complement strand
GAGATCCGCAGGGACGGAAACGAGTACGTCATCAACGGCCGCAAGTGGTGGACGTCGGGCATCCTCGATCCGCGCTGCGAGATCATGATCCTCATGGGACGGACCAGCCCCGACGCCGACATCCACCACCAGCAGAGCCAGATCCTCGTCGAGCGAGCCCGGCCCGGCATCACGGTCAAGCGCCACCTTCCCGTCTTTGGCTACGACGACGCGCCCCATGGGCACGGCGATGTGCTCTTCGAGAACGTGCGCGTGCCGGTGGAGAACATTATCCTGCGCGAGGGGGCGGGCTTCGAAATCGCGCAGGGCCGGCTCGGCCCCGGCCGCATTCACCACTGCATGCGGACGATCGGTGTCGCCGAGCGCGCGCTCGAGAAGATGTGCAGGCGGCTCCTTACCCGGGAGGCCTTCGGGAAGCCCATCGCCGCGCATTCGGTGTGGGAGGAGCGGGTGGCGAACGCGCGCATCGAGATAGAGTGCGCCCGCCTTCTGACACTCAAGGCGGCCTACATGATGGACACCGTGGGGAACAAGGTCGCGAAGGCGGAGATCGCCATGATCAAGGTGAAGGCGCCGATCATGGCGCTGCAGGTCATCGACGACGCCATCCAGGCCTTCGGGGGCGCCGGCGTGACTTCCGATTTCGGGCTGGCCCAGACCTACGCGGGCATCCGCACGCTGCGCCTGGCCGACGGCCCGGATGAGGTCCATCGGCGCGGGATCGCCAGGCTCGAGTTCAAAAAGCACGCCGGGAAGTCCGTTTAGCGGCCGGAGGGCGCGACATGAATCTTGCGGGGAAGCACGTTGTGGTCACCGGCGGAGCCAACGGTATCGGCCGGGCGCTCTGTCAGCGCTTTGCGTCGGAGGGCGCGCGGGCGGTCGTCGTGGCTGATCTCGATGTCGAGGGTGCGCGCAAGACTGCCGCGGAAACGGACGGCACGGCGGTAAAGCTGGACGTCCGCGACGAGGCGCAGCTGCGCGCGCTCGTCGAGTCCGCCGAGAAGGCCAACGGGCCGATCGATCTGTTCTGCTCGAACGCCGGCATCAGCATCCGCGGCGGGCTCGAAGTCCCTGACGACGACTGGCAGCGGATCTGGGAGGTGAACGTGATGGCGCACATCTACGCCGCGCGCGCCGTCCTGCCGGGAATGCTCGAGAGGGGCCAGGGCTATCTCCTCCACACCGCGTCGGCCGCGGGGCTCCTGAGCCAGATTGGATCCGCTCCCTACGCCGTGACCAAGCACGCAGCCGTTGCGCTGGCCGAATGGATGGCGATCACCTACGGCGACCGGGGAATCAAGGTGTCGGTGCTTTGCCCGCAGGCGGTGCGGACGGCCATGACGGCCGACATGGAGAACGGGGGCGTTGCGGGTGTTGATGGAATGATTGAGCCGGAGGAGGTTGCCGAGGCGGTCGTGGCGGCCCTGGCCGAAGAGCGGTTTCTCGTGCTCCCCCATCCGAGCGTGCTCGAGTACATGCGGCGGAAGACCGGAGACTATGATCGGTGGATTCGCGGGATGCAGCGGTTGCAGGCGCGCTTTCTCGGCGAGACGCCCGATTGATCTTCAGGCTGCGCTGACGGTCCGGTTCCGCCCCGCTTCCTTGGCCTGATAGAGCGCCTTGTCGGCGAGTTCGATCAACTGCTCGATCCTGGACACGTCCTCACGCGGATAGGCCGCAATTCCCACGCTCGCCGTAACCTTGATGGCCGCCCCGCCCATGGCCAGGCGGGCGCTCTCGATCTTCTGCCTGCATCTCTCCGCCATGATCCTCGCCTGTGTCTCATCGGTCTCGGCCAGGAGCAACGCAAATTCCTCTCCGCCGTAGCGCGCGATAACGTCGTGCCGCCGCACTTCCGCCGCCAGAATGCGCGCGACCACCTTCAGAACCTCGTCACCTGTGCCGTGGCCATAACTGTCGTTGACGCGCTTGAAGTGATCGACGTCGAGCATCACGACGGCGAGCGGCTTCTTGAAGCGGCGCGCACGCGCGAACTCGATCTCAGTCCGGTGCATGAAGCTCCGGCGGTTTTCCACCCCCGTCAGATAGTCGGTCTTGACCATCTCCTTGAGCCGTTTCTCGCGATCCCGGAGCTGGGTGACGACGTAAGCGAAGAGTCCGAGAACCAGAGCTGACGCCAGCAGCGGGAGCAAGCCGAGGCTCAGGATGAAGCTGGTGTGCGGCCGCCCGGCATTGAGAGGGTTCGTGGAAATGAGCGGCGCGTAGGGGATGAAGCCGAGCCTCTCGGCGATCGTGCTCGTCACGAGCAGCGCGCTGAAGGTTCCGAGGCTGAGGACCACCGGGCGGAGCGGGAAGACGATGAACCCGAACACCGCCGCGAGAAGAAAGAGCATGATGAAGGGGCTCGTAAAGGCCCCGACAGCGTAGACGTCGGTGAAAAAGCAGAGGTACCAGAACTGGTTGGTGACGTGCACGAGCCCGGGCATGCTTCGCGCCTTCCGGCGCAAGAGCGCGGCCGTGGCTACGATCGACAGGTGCCCGAATGCCTGGAACAGCACGAGGGCCATCATGGGCTCGACGAAGTCCGGATTCATGTAGGGGCCGTAGGCGGGGTTCCGCTCCACGAGCCACATGCGCAGAATCCAGACCCCGACGAATCCGAGCGTGAGGGTCGAGGCGAGTATGCACTTGTCGGCATCCCGCCACTCCATCACGTGCGTGATGCGGGGCATCAGATCCTTGAAAAATCGAACCATCCAATTTCTCCGCCGCCGGTGCGAGGGCCAGATAGACTCTTTCGGACGGTTGACCGGAATCCCTGAGCGCCGCCCCGTGGGGCGTCGCAAGGAGGTGGACAGGGCCTGAGGAGTCTTCTTCGAGGAGAGATAGCGGCAGGAAAAACGGATCGCGGCGTGGGGCGTGTGCCCCGCGCCGCGAGTGGATTTTCAGCTCTTCTCAGGGCTCCAGCGAGCAGTCCACGATGCTGGCCGTGTGCGAGACGTTGACATCGTAGGTCCCGTAATCCGCGCCTCCGCTCCCCGACGTGAAGCCCGAGGCCGCGGTGAGGAACACGTCGAACTGCCCCTCCACGCCATCGGCAAAGAACGTTGCCGCCAGCTCGATACCGCTTCCGTCAACCTGGACGACCGCGGTGCCGAAGGCCGGGCTGAGCCCCGCCACGCGTCCCGTGAGGGGCGCCATCGCCCCCGGCTTCTT
>JAUYMQ010000596.1 GCA_030698575.1 Deltaproteobacteria bacterium | reverse complement strand
CAGATCCGCCATGCCATCACCAAACTGGCCCATCTGCACCTGGCCTCCGCGCCGGCGCACGCCGCCCGCATCGCGCAGATGGGGGAGGAGGGCTGGCGGATCCACACCGTGGGCGCACCCGGCCTCGACCGCATCAGGCCCGCCGGGCTTCTCTCGAGGGAGGACACGGCCCGGGAGCTCGGGATTCCCGCGGGGGCCCGGTGGGTCCTCGCGACCTTCCATACGGTGACGCTCGAGCACGGCGACACGGCCGATCAGGTGGACGAGCTGCTGTCCGCGCTGGACAAGGTGGAAGGAGCGCTCGTGATCACCTATCCCAATGCCGACACCGCCGGGCGGGTCATCATCGACAGGATCGAGGAGTTCGCGGCGCGCCAACCGCGCTGCCGGCTGGCGAAGAGCCTGGGCGATAGGCTCTACCTCTCGCTCCTGTCCCACGCCGCCCTCATGGTCGGCAACTCCTCGAGCGGGCTGATCGAGGCCCCGTCCTTCGGGCTGCCCGTGGTCAATGTCGGCAGCCGCCAGCGCGGGCGGCTCCGCGGGGCCAATGTCGTCGACGTCGGCTACGGCCGGGAAGACATTCTCAGCGGCGTCGAGGCAGCGCTGGCGCCGGGCTTCCGCGCCGGGCTTCGCGGCCTCGCCAACCCCTATGGCGACGGCCGCGCCGCCCCGCGCATCGTGGAGGTGCTCCGCACGGTTCCCCTCGACGCGCGGTTGATCCAGAAGCGGTGGGCGGAGGCTCGGTGAGCGCGGGATGAGCCCGATCGGCGATGTCCTCGTGGGCGAGGGGGCGAGCCTGCGCGAGGTCCTCGAGCGGATCACGCGCAGCGGCAAGCAGATCGCGCTGGTGGTGGACGGCGCCGGCCGCCTGCTCGGCCTCCTCACCGACGGCGACCTCCGCAAGGCCATCCTCCGCGGCGTCTCGCTGGACGCCGGCGCCAGCGAGGCGATGAACCGCGACCCGGTGGTGGCGGCGGCCGGGCTCGGGACGACCGAGGCCCTGGGCCTCATGCGGGCCCGCGCCATCAGGCATCTTCCGCTCCTCGACGGGAACCGGACTGTCGTGGACCTCCTGAGGCTGGAGGACCTCCTGGCGCCACCCCCGCCGCTCCGCTGCCGGGCGGTGATCATGGCGGGCGGGGAGGGCCGGCGGCTCCGGCCCCTCACGGAATCCACGCCCAAGCCCCTCCTCAGCGTGGGCGGCAAGCCCCTCATCGAGATCCTCATCGAGCGCCTCCGCCAGTCGGGGATCGCGGAGGTGCTGATCGCGGTCCACCACAAGTCGGGGATGATCCGGGAGCGGCTGGGCGACGGCACCCGTCTCGGGGTGCGCATCGAGTACGCCGAGGAGCCGCGGCCGCTCGGGACCATGGGCGCTCTCCCGCTCCTCCGCGAGCGGCTGGACCACGCCTTCTTCGTCGTCAACGCCGATATCCTCACGCGGTGCGACTTCCGGGCCATGTGGGAGTTCCACCGCAGCCAGGGCGGGGCGGCGATGACCGTGGGCGTGTCGGTGCATCAGGTGGACATCCCGTATGGCGAGTTCACGCTGAGCGGCGACCGCGTGGTTCGCGTGGAGGAGAAGCCGCGCAAGGAGTTTCCGGTCAACGCGGGGATCTACCTCATCGAGCCCTCGGTGATCGACCTCATCCCCGCCGGCCAGTACTTCGACGCCACCGACCTCATCCGGCTGCTCATCGATGCGGGGAAGCCCGTGGCGGCCCACCTCATCCGCGAGTACTGGCTCGATGTCGGCCGGCACCACGATCTCGAGAAGGCCAACCGCGACATGGCCGCGGGCCTCCTGGATTGATGTGCGAGCCGAAGCGCGTTCGGGCGATGAGGCGAGCGACGGATCAGAGGACGTGCGAGCCGAAGCGCGTTCGGGCGATGAGGCGAGCGATATGACGGCAGTCGGCGTCGTGGGCCTGGGCTATGTCGGGCTGACGCTGGCGGTGACGTTGTGCCGCAAGGGCTTCACCGTCCACGGCATGGACGTCTCGCCGAGTGTCCTCGCGGCCCTCGGGGCCGGCCGGCCCCATCTCTTCGAGCCGGGAGTCGAGGAAGGGTTGCGAAGTTTCCTCGGCCAGCGCCTCTGCGTGGGGCCGGCGCTGCCAGTCGGGGGGCTGGACGCCGCCATCCTGTGCGTGTCGACGCCGGTGAACCCGGACACCCACGCCCCCGAGCTGGACAATCTCCGGCTGGCCGCCCGTCACATCGCGGAGCGCTGCGGGGAGGACACGCTGGTGATTGTCCGCTCCACGGTGCCGGTGGGCGCCACGCGGGAGGTGGTGCTTCCCGAGCTCCGGGCGCGCTGGGCCCGGCCGCGCCTCGCCTTCGCCCCCGAGCGCACCATCCAGGGCCAGGCGCTGCGAGAGCTGGAGGAGCTGCCCCAGGTGGTGGGCGGGCTGGATACGGAGAGCCGCGAGCGGGCGGCGGCCCTCTTCGCCCGCGTGACCCGGAGGATCGTCCCCGTGGCCTCGCTGGAGACGGCCGAGCTGGTGAAGCTCGTGAACAACTGCCACACCGACCTCATCTACTCCTACGGCAACGAGGTCGCGCTGATGGCGGAGCGCTTCCGCCTCGACCCGCTGGAAGTGATCCAGGCCGCCAATCTCGACTACCCGCGGCCGGACCTGGCCAGGCCAGGCTTCGTGGGCGGTGGGTGCCTCTCCAAGGATCCCTATATCCTCCTGAGCGCGGCGACGCGGGCGGGCTATGCCCCCTGGCTGGTGGGCCAGGCCCGCGGCCTCAACGAGCGGCTCCCGCTGCACGTGGCGGAGCGGCTCGTGAGCCTCATCCGCGAGACGCGCGGCAGCGCCGAGGGTGCCCGGCTCTGCGTCCTCGGCTGGGCGTACAAGGGATGGCCGCCCACCGACGACATGCGGGGGACGCCCATCGTCCCCATGCTGCCCCTGTTCCGCGCCGCCGGGCTCGCCCTCCGGGGCCATGACTTCCTTGTCCGGGGCGACGTGATCGAGAACCTCGGCGCGACGCCCGTGACGCTCGAGGCGGGCTTCGACGCGGCCGACGCCGTCCTTGTCGTCACCAACCACCCGGAATACGCCACGCTCGACCTGCCGAGGCTCCTCGGCGCACTCCGGCGCCCGGCCGTGGTCTATGACTGCTGGCGCATCCTGGGCGAGGAGGCGGTGCGGGCCGCCGGAGTCCGCTATGCGGGGATCGGCTATGGCTAGGATCCTCGTGCTGGGCGGCGCCGGCTTCATCGGCTACCATCTGGCCTCGCGCCTGGCCGGGGAGGGGCATGCGCTGACTCTGGTCGATGACCTCTCCCGGGGCCGCCGGGACCAGGAGCTCCAGGCCCTCTGCGCCCGCCCGAACGTGGCTCTTGTCGAGGCCGATCTCACGCGCCCGGGCGCTCTGGACGCGCTGCCGCGCCAGTGGGAGCAGGTGTACATGCTGGCGGCGGTGGTGGGGGTCCGGAACGTCGAGACCGATCCCGCGCGCGTGATCCGCGTCAACGCGCGCTCCGTGCTGGAGGTGCTCGACTGGCTTCCCGGCCGCGGCGAGGTGATCTTCTTCGCCTCCACCAGCGAGACGTATGCGGGCGGCGTCGCGGCGGGGGCATTGCCCGTGCCCACGCCGGAGGACGTGCCGCTCTCCGTCCCCGACGTGGCCGCCCCGCGCTTTGCCTATGCCGCCAGCAAGATCCTGGGCGAGGCCGCGGTGATCCATGCCGCGCGGGCGCGCCGGCTCCCCTTCGTGGTCGGCCGTTTCCACAATGTCTACGGGCCGCGCATGGGCGCTGACCACGTTATCCCGGAGCTGTCCCTCCGCGCCATCAGGCGGGAGGACCCCTTCCGTCTTTACGGCGCCGCGCAGCGCCGCGCCTTCTGCCATGTGTCGGACGCCGTGGAGGCCATGACCCGCCTCGTGGCGCTCGAGGCCGCCTGGGGCCGGATCGTGAACATCGGCAACGACGGCGAGGAGACCACCGTGGAGAATCTCCTCCGAGTCATCCTTCGGGAGACCCGGTTCGAGCCCGCCATCCAGCACCTGCCCGCGCCGGCGGGTTCGGTGGACCGCCGCTGTCCCGACCTGACGCGGCTCCGCGCCCTCACGGGCTTCGCCCCCAAGGTGTCGCTCGAGGCAGGGGTCGGGGAGACCTTCGCCTGGTATCGCGCGTGGTGGGAGCGGGAAGGGCGCCGGCCGTGAGCGCGCCCGCACCCCACATTCCCAATGCGGTGCCCCATCTCGCGGGCAATGAGTGGAAGTACCTGAAGGAGTGCCTCGACTCCAACTGGGTCTCCTCGGCCGGGCCGTTCATCGAGCGTTTCGAGGTTGAGGTGGCGCGCTACGTGGGCGCTCCCCATGCGGTGGCGACGGTCAACGGCACGGCCGCGCTTCACGTGGCGCTCAAGGCCGCCGGCGTCGAGCCCGGCGACGAGGTGCTGGTCCCCAGCCTGACGTTCATCGCCACCGCCAATGCCGTCGCCTACTGCGGCGCGCATCCGGTATTCCTTGACTCGGAGGAGGTCTCCTGGGGGTTGGATCCGCAGAAGACGGCCGACTTTCTCGCCCGGGAATGCCTTGCCAGGGCCGGACGCATCGTCAACCGCGCCACCGGCCGCGTGGTGCGCGCCCTCCTGCCGGTGCATCTCTACGGCCACCCATGCGACCTCGACCCGCTGATCGAGGTGGCCGGCCGCTATCCGCTGGCGATCGTCGAGGACGCGGCCGAGGCGCTGGGCGCCTTCTATCGCGGCCGTCGCCTCTGCGGCGACGGGCGGCTCGCCTGTCTGTCCTTCAACGGGAACAAGATCATCACGACAGGCGGCGGCGGCATGGTTCTGACCGGCGACGCGGCGCTGGCCGGCCGGCTGCGGGCGCTCACCACCCAGGCCCGCACCGACTCGCTCGAGTACATTCACGAGGTGATGGGCTTCAACTACCGCCTCACCAATATCCAGGCGGCCCTCGGCGTGGCCCAGCTCGAGCAGCTCGACGGCTTCATCGAGCGAAAGCGCGCCACGGCCGCCTTCTACCAGCGGGCCCTTGGCGCCATCGACGGCGTGAGCCCATTCGTCGAGGCCCCCTGGGCGCGCTCGATCTACTGGATGGCCTCGGTGCTCCTGGAGCCGCGGCGCTGCCCCGATGTGCGCGCGCTCCTGCGCGCGCTGAACGCGGCCGGCATCGGGGCCCGGCCCCTCTGGCGCCCACTGCACCTGCAACCGGTTTTCGCGGCCGCGCAAGCCTATCGCGTGGACGTCGCCACCCGGCTCTACGACCGCGGGCTGTCGCTGCCGTGCTCCGTGGGGATAACGCCCGAGGAAAGGGGCACCGTGGTGGAGGCGCTTCGCTCGCGGCTTGAGCCGTGAGCGCGGGCGGCCCGGCGCTGGAAGGGACGAGGGCAGCCGCCGGCTCGCCGCGCGCGTGGCCCGAGCGCGTGTGCCGCCGGCTCAGCGAGTACTACACCCGCTATTACCGCGACACCCTGCGCATCCCCGACTGGCCAGCGCTCGTCGAGGCGCGCCTCGCCGAGGAGACCCACGAGGCGATGCGCCTGGATCGGCTCGAGGCGGCTCTCGGACTCGCGGTGACCGGGCTCTCGGTGCTGAACGTGGGCTGCGGCACGGGGGGGTTCACCGTGATGGCGCGGCGGGCTGGCGCCGCCGCGGTGGGCGTGGACACCGAGCCGGAGGCCGTCGAGATCTGCCGGCTCAAGGCTGAGGCCGAGGGAGGGGGCGTCGCGATCCTGGCGGCGGCCGAGCATCTGCCGTTCAGCGCGGAAGCCTTCGACCTCGTGTACTGCTTCTCCACTCTCGAGCATGTCGCCGACGTGGCTGCCACCGTGCGGGAGATGGTGCGGGTGGTCCGGCCGGGCGGCGCCCTCTATCTCCACGCGCCCAACGCGCTCGGCTGTTACGAGGGGCATTACAAGCTCTTCTGGCTTCCACGGATGCCGCGGGCCCTGGCGCGCTGGTACCTGCGGCTCAGGGGGCGGCCCCCGGGCTTCGTCGACACGCTCACGCCGCTCCTGCGCGGGAGGCTCGAGCGGCTGCTCCGGGACGCGGGCGCGCGCATCGCCCCGCTCCCCGCTGCCGGGACGCTCCCGCGGGAGTCGGGGAGCCCGCTCTGGCCCGTGATCCGCGCCTACTACCGGCTCTTCCGCATTTCCCCGCATATCGAGATCCTGGCGCGGAAGTGAGCGTGGGAGGGGGGGCCGGAGTGAGCGTGTCGGCGATGGCGCTGCGCATGGACGATGTGGGGGCCGCCTCCAAGCGCCACGAGGTGTACGGGCTCACCCGGCTCAGGCTGGGCCGGATGGCGCTGCCCTTCCCCGGCAATTTCCTCTTCCTCAAGTACCTGCCGCCGATCAAGCGATGGGGGCCGTATCGGGAGCTCGC
>JAUYMQ010000517.1 GCA_030698575.1 Deltaproteobacteria bacterium | reverse complement strand
GCGCCAGTAGCGTTGCCGTCGCCGGGGCGATCTCGACGATCCTCCACAATTCCCATCCTATGATCGCTACCAACGCGAGTGTGGCGAGCACGGCTCCGACAATCAAGAACGGGAACGGGTTGCCCATCCTACTGCGTAGCGTGAGTATCGAGCCGCTCACCGTGACTGCGTACCACTCCGTCACACCGTGGTCGATCAGCCCCTGCGAAAACCAGCCGGCCACATCCGCGGCGAGGGGCAGGAGGAAGTTGATCTTGAGCTCCTGGTAATCCCCCTCGGCGAAGTACCCATCGTAGTTGTTCAGGTACGCCAGGTCGGCGGGGTTCTGGCCCGATGCGATCAGAGTGACAGCGGCCATCACTTACCCCTCATTTATTCTCGAAGCCGACATGCTTCGGCCGGCCCAGCAACATGAACAGCCCGATGCCCACCAGTGCGAGCGTGATGATCGGGTGCTCCGTCATGAAGCCGGTCACGGCGCCGAACTCACTGCCACCAGTCGTGCCGCCCGGCGGGGGCGTCGTCGTGCCACCGCTCGTCCAGCCCATGGCCGTGACGTAGGCGACGAGTGTGCCGTACTGCCCCTTCTCTGGCGGCGACATCGCGTTCCACCAGTGAGTCACGAGTAGGATCGCGTTCGCCGGTGTCGAGCAGTTGTATAGGTTGTTCGACCAGCCCGGGATCAGGCGGCAGAGATCAGGCCGGCGCTGCGAGACGATCAGTGCTGCTTCGGATTCAGTCATCTCGCCCATCCCTTACCTGTTCCCGAAGCCGAAAGGCTTCGACTTGACGACAAGGAAGTACACCACGGTGCCGACGACGCCCATCGTGATGAACGGGTGCTCCTGCACGAAGTTCGTCACGAACCCGAACTCACTCGTCGGTGGCGCACTACCAACCGGCGGCTGCGTGGCGGGCGGCAACGTGCCTGGCGGCACCGTGGTCGTGCCGAAGAGCGCGCTGAGCACCTTCTGCTGGTCGGCCAGGGAGTAGTTCTGCGACTGCATGTAGCTGGTGACGCTCTCTGGCGTGATGTTGTAAGCCGCATACTGCGACTTCGGGATCACGGTGGCGCTGAAGCTGCCATCGGCACACGGCTGCACGTAGCGCCAGCCGTAGCCGGTGAGTGCCGAGTAATACAGCTCATTGTACGCTTGGCCACTTGGTGAACAGGCCATTGGTCTACCTCCTTCTCCTATAACCCGTGCGACCGCCGCATCGTCATCGCCGAGAAGCGCTGGCGGGGCACAAACGCCTCGGCAAGCCCGGCGGCCATGTTGTGGCTGAAGCCGAGCGGGACGAGTCCTGATATGTCGGCAATCAGCCCATAGTCGCTTACTCGCCTAATCGTTATCCTGTTCGCTCCAGCTCCGTTCCAGGCGAAGCTTTGCCACATAATGAACTTGGTTAGGCCGTCTTGAGGATGATTGCAGAGCGCCCCCGCGGAGCCAGCGCCTGCCCCCGTATCTACCACAGTTGTCGATACCCCTTGATCGGTCGTCTTGTAAAATGTGACAGTGCTAAACGCCGTCTTGAATATATGAAACGTATGGCCGTTCGATAGGAGGACGGCGCCATAGCAAGCTCCCGCCGCGGCCGAGGGGGGGCGCCCCCAAAAACGGTTATTCACACCGTTCCAGTAGACACCTGTGCCATCCTTGCTGGCGATGCCGCTGCTGCCGCCGCCCATCCAGCAGCTCACACCTAAGCTGTCGATCCCGAAGCTTATCGCTTGCAGGATATTTTGAGCACCCGCGAATTGACCTGAGCAGGGACCGATGTCCGCTAGTGTAAACAGGCCGTCGTTCGACACCGTTCGGATTTCGGTAGTGCCCCACGCATCCGGGCACATCATGCCAGCTTGGCATCTCGCTGTGCGGCAGAGCCACTTGCCATTCAGCCACGCGACATTCGCGCCGTGGCCAAGCAGGGCGCCCGCGTCGAATGTATGCCCGCCAGCGCTAGGTATCTGATACCAGATCGACTCCAGAACGCCGGTCGTGGTGTTGAGCCGGTGCAATGTCCCCCTGGGTGAGCATAGTACGCCGCCGTCCTTCCCGGCGGTCTCGAACAGTATCCATAGGCCGTCGGTCGAGATTGCCGGGTGCATCATGGCGTCGGTCGGCAGGACTGTATGCGTGAGGCTCACGGGCGCCGACCATGTTACGCCGCCATCGAGCGTCAGGATGTAATTCAGGGCATCGTTGAAGCCTTGGTTGCCGCTGTACCCGACGGCGATGTTCTGGTTGCCCGGGGCGCAGATCACGCACAAAAGCCAGCCATAGGCGGGCGAGGCATTGCGCACGCTGCCGTCCAGATTGAGCGTAAAGACTTTATGTCCTGAGCCATCATCGCCCGTCGCGTAGAACCAACCCATCGCCATGTCAGTCTCTCAGGTACGAAACGTTGACAATAGTTCCTGCCACCGGGCTTTGCGCGTGCACCTTGGAGTCGCCGGAGCCAAAGGCTATCGGAAACACCTGTGGTGTCGCGGCTGGCATCGCGGCGCCAATAGCCGCGGTGGTTGCCTCATCGACTGCGACGATGAAATCGTTCGCCGCGTAGACCATGATGTAACGCGCCCAGGCCGGGATCGCCGTCGCGCCGGCATAGTCCGTGCTCACGTTTACGCACGTGATCGTGATACGGGTTTGGCTGCCTAGCTGCAGTTTCGCCGCCGTCACACGCTGCAGATCAACCCCTTGGGGCGGCCATACTTCATAGTCCATGATCAAACACC
>JAUYMQ010000575.1 GCA_030698575.1 Deltaproteobacteria bacterium | reverse complement strand
CAGACGATCATCCGACTGCCTGTCCATATTGCTGAGTGCCAGAAGCGGGCCTCGGGGGCGCTGGTTGTCGACATCGGTGCCCAGATGTTCGTCACGGGGTCGTAACGACCTCCTGTGTTCAAAGCTGCGAAGGAATCCCATCCACCCCAGACGATCATCTGACTTCCGGTCCATACCGCGGCATGGTAATTACGTCCCGACGGCGCGCCCGTGGTGGACGTCGCGGTCCAGCTATTGGACGCAGGGTTGTACCGGCCACCCGCGTTGTCTGGTGTCCCGCTCCAGACGATCATTTCGTTCCCGGTCCAGACCGCTGAGTAGGAGTCCCGCCCCGGCGGCGCTCCCAGTGTGGATGTGGGCGCCCAGGAATCCGCCAGGGGGTCGTAAAGCCCGCCGGTTGCCGGAGTACCCGATCCAAGCCCACCCCAAATGACCATCACCTCACCCGTCCAGACTGCCGTGTGCATGAAGTGGGCCGCGGGCGCGTTGATCCTCATGGTCGCTGCCCATGTGTCCGTGAGTGGATCGTAACGGGCACCCGTATTCTGGCCGTCCTCTGTGAGACCACCCCACACGATCATGAGACTGCCCGTCCAGACCGCGGTGTGGTAGGAGCGCGGGAGCGGAAGATCGTCCAGGATGCCGTTGTCCCAGGTGTCGTCGGGAACGCAAGTCGCGGACACGGAACCCACCCGGTCCGCGGTCGCCATGTGTCCCGGGCCACCGTCCGACTTCCACCCGTTTCCGGCGGCAGGTTCGGGGAGCAGTGACAGGAGCACCGCACTCGCCTTGACGGACGATTCGTCAAATCGATCCGCGACTCCTTCCCACCAAGCCTCGTACTCGGTCTTCGGGACCGTGTAAACCGCCAGCCGCGCTCCGTCGGTTGTCTCCTCAAGGGCAACGCTCACCACATAGGCGCCGGGCTGCTCTCTGACCGGACCGATCTCCCCGACCTTCCCAGCCGCCCGCGCCCGCCAGCGCTCGAACTCCTCGGGCTCAAGAACGACCGGGCGTCGCTGAGGATCGGATCCCCCACGAGCGGTCGCCGAGGACGGGGCGTGCTCCTCCAGTACCCCGGGGTTGTCACGCCGGACCAGATTCAGGATCTGGCGGTCTGGATGTTCATCGGCGACCCGGACAGTGCCGGTCAAAAGCCCGTGGAGCAGGGTCTCAGCCTCCAGCCGGGCCTCCGCATGGATTTCTTGGTCCGAGGCGAAGAAACTGCGCGTCACGCGGTCGACCAGAACGGGACGGACGAAGCATTCCTGGATCACGATCGGGTCATCACCGAGCGCCCCGTAGATTTCCTCGAGGCGCTCCGGGAAGCGCGTGTTCGCGGCGATGCGTTCCAGCTCTCTTTGAAGCGCTTCGGCCGTGATCGGCGTCTTCCACAACTTCTCCAGCGCCACGGTCTGCTTGAGGTAGGTCCGAACCTTCCTTTCGAGAATCTCCTGGGGGACGATCTCCTCGAAGGGACGGGTCGCCCCTACCTGGTGGGAGTAGTAGACACGCTCGATCGCCTCCTGGGCCCTGAGGCGATCCTCAATCGTCAGGTCCCGGGTATGAGGAGGCGTTGCCGGAAGGGTCAGGACCCCCACAAGCGTCGAGATCAACGCCGCAAGTGCCGTCCTGGCCCCCAGCCTGAATACGCTCCACGAGTCGTTCCAGCCGCGTCTCCGAGAATCTCGCCTTGAAGGGGTGGATGAATTCGTCAGGGGTAACCGCCGGTGAATCTCAGGGGCACCGGGAGCAGAAGGCGCGCGGCCCCTCACGGGTCACCTCTCTACATCGGTTGGGGGTAGATTCGTGCTTCCTTCATATAGCCCGGCATGCCGTCTGTCAATCTGAATCTGACCCAGGGGTGCACGACACCATTGTGGGGGCGCGATGTGACCGAGGTTGCGATCCGGATGTCTTGCGAGTATTATAGTCGCAAGGAGGCCATATGCCCAATCTCGACGTTCCCGCCCCTGTGCGAGACCTGGCTCGGCAACTCGCCGAGCCCAGGCCCATGCGCCGAGGCTCTGTCTCGGCCCGCTACGTCAAATGCAACAAGCCGGGCTGCTCCTGTGCCGCCCGCACCGACGCGCGCCATGGCCCTTATGTGAGCGTGGTCCGCGTCGTGGCCGGCAAGACGCAGTCGCGCTGGGTGTCGCCGGACCAAGTGGCCACGCTGCGCCGGCAGGTCGAGGCCGGCCAGCAGTTCCGCAGGCAGGTGCAAGCCTACTGGGAGGCCTGCGAGCAGTGGGCCAACGCCCAGCTCGAGGCACCCGCGGCGGCCTCGCAAGGGGCCGCCCCAAAAAGGGGCTCCAAGAAGCCTTCGACGCGGAAGTCGTCGCCGAGATCGAAGCGCTCGTAGGCCCGGGCGCCCTGGATGGGGTGGACTTCGAGGCCATCGAGACGGCGGCGCGGCGGCGGGCCCTGCAGGTGGCGGCGCGGGCCGTGGAGCGCCGGCTCAACACCGACACGTCCGATCACCCGGGGCCGACCTTGCCGTGCCCCTGCGGACAGGCGGCCCGGTACGCGGGGCGACGGCCCAAGACCTTGCAGACGGCGCTGGGTGA
>JAUYMQ010000569.1 GCA_030698575.1 Deltaproteobacteria bacterium | reverse complement strand
ATGCCTGCACGGCGAGAAAGCCGGCGACGGCGAGCAGCACGGGCATGATGTAGCGGGCAACGATCTTCGCCCACGAGTTTTCGGCAAAGAGCTCAAGGCGTTTGCCGTTTCCGTTAGTCAAAGCCATGTCGGTTCCTGACTATGCCTTGATGCAGGGGGACGGTGAGGGTATGGTTTGCGGGCTGGCGAGCGGCGTGGAATGCGGTCCTGCTAACCACTTGACCAAGGGAGCCGTAGGCCCCAATTGCCGGGAGTCGCGAACCGGCCTCGCCAGCGACTACTTCAGGAGAACCGCAATGGACTGGAGAACTATCGACACCGCGCCCCGCGATGGAACAACCATACTCTTGACGGCCATAGAGGACAGCGGCGAGTTGTTCGAGGTTCACCCGATGCAGTGGTCTCATGCCATGCGGAACGAACTGTTCGCACCCGGCGTGGTCGGTATGTGGACCGCATCTGACGGGGGCTACACATGGCGCGAGGGAGAGGGTGGCCCCACGCATTGGAAACCAGTCGCCGAAGGGATGCACTAACGGCTATCACCGCGCCCTTCGCCTGTCCATCCAATCCCTTCCCACGAAATAGAAGCACGTCCCCAACACCACCGCGATCATCAGTACCCAAGCAGCCATGCCCGGATCGGTGATGTAGCTGGCAGGCGGCGTGTAGCCCGGCGCGTAGCAGAGCGAGGTTCCAACGTAGATCGGTTCCGGATCAGGCGGGATCACAACTTGGCAAGCCTCATACTGATTTCAGTGGCAAGGCCAAATAGCCGCCCGACCGTGCCGCGAGACGTGTCACCGACCATAGCCGCCCCCGTCGAATTGTCGACAAAATCCAAAGCGTAGGTGAGGCCGCCAATCTCACCCGACTGAGCAAGTTCCAGGATTTTCTCTGCCGCAGCGATTACGTCTTGATTGGGTTGTCCAGGAGACGCTATCGGATCGCCGCGTAGCGAGACAACTTTGCTCACCGCTTGATGATCCTCGCCACCTTCTCAGCCGAGCGGCCGATAAAGTAGCCGCCGATCACGACCATCATGATCTCGGTGAGTTGTGGGCTGAGAGGATCGGTGGCGCATTCGTTCCCGAAGATGATCGGGCAGGCGATCTTATCCACCGGCACCAGTTTCCAGATGTAGAGCACGAAGGGCAGCGCGAGCAGCGGTCGTATCCAGCTTGCCGGGCCGCCACTTGCCGCTTCCGCCACAAGCACGTCGCGTTGCGCTTCTAGCGTCTTGATCTGCGCGTCGGCTTCGATCCGGGCGCTATCGGTGAGCGCGTCCTGCTTCGCCTTGTAGGCGTCGGCGAGCTTGTTGGCGATGGTGCTGATAGCACCGCCGCCGAACAGGTTTGCAAGAAGACCGAGCATCACTTGAGGTCCGTCGCCCGACTGCGCCGCGCCATCTCGGTCACGATGCCGAGGAACAGCGCCCCGACGCCAGACCATTGCGGAATGCCGAGGGCGAGGAACAGCGGCGTGAAGTCGGCGGCGGCCAGCGTGATCAAGAGTATGCCGATGCCGTCGAGTAGCTTGGCGAGAAACAGCGTTTCGCTGTCCTTCACCAGTCTTGATCCCTTGATCGCATCCCAAAACAGGAACGCCAGAAAGCCGATGAGGCCGAATCCGGCCAGCACATATAGCCAAGCCATTGGAGGAGTCCTTTCGTTGGACGAATGTTAGACGGGCGTTAGACGCTAGAACGGCAACCAGCCGCCCAGCCACGCCACGAACGCGGCGATGGCCGCAGCGACAAGCGCTACCCAGCCCGCAGCGGGCGGCATAGCCGGCCTTTCCGGCACCGGGGCGGGCTTGGGGGCGTCCGGACGGACGGGCGGTTGTGAGGGCGGCTGTGGGGCTGGGGCGGGCTGTACGCCAACCGAGCGGCCATAGGTGGCGAGCGCATCCTTGGCGTACTTGATCCGGCTTGGATAGTGCTTGACGCCCGCCCGCTCGAACGCCAGTTCGAACGCCTTCACCTTCTCTTCAAGCCCGACCGCATTCCGGGTGGCGTTGACCGCGCGCTTTTCATCGCCCCGCAACTCAACAACCAGGTATCCGTAGTTGGCTTCGTCCGACGACGGTTTCAGGCCCTTGGCCTTGCACCACGCCTCAAAGGCGCGGCGGCGCGGGCCGGTCCATTGTGCCCAGCCGTATCCGCCCTTTGAGCCGGCCACGGTCGGCTTGATTTCCTGAAGCGACGCGAAGCCGCCGCTTTCGTGTCCGAGGTTGCCGACAACCGCAGCGGCGTCCTCAACCGTGAACGGAAAGTCGCGCATCAAGTCGGCCATGATCTTGGGCGACTTCTGCCGAAACAGAGGTGTCATGCGTCACTCCGATGTTGTGGGAGGGGGTTGAGTCGGTCAGCGGGGCGGTCTATATTCCCCAAGGACTCGGGAGTGTAGCCACCCCGCTTCCAACCGCCCGGCCCATTCCGGGCAGTAACCTGAAAGCCGGCCCTGGATGTTCGCAGCATCTGGGGCCGGACTCGTTTCAGGCCGCACGCCTCCCGCCAGCGAGGGAGGCAAATAATGGCCGACCTTGCGGGCGCAAAAATTGCCTATCTCGGCTTTTCCGGTCTGATCGATTCAGGTGGAGTAGCGAAAATCGCCGGTGCGCTCAACACTTGCGTGAACGAGCAATTCGATAGGGTCTATCTGTGCTTCAATTCGCTAGGCGGCTACGTTGGCGACGGCATCTATCTCTACAACCACATTCGCGCGCTGCCAGTCCCTCTCACGATTCACAACACTGGAACCGTGGCTTCAATTGGCGTGACCGTCTTCGTAGCGGCGGAGACTCGTAAGTGCTCCGGAAATTCCGTTTTTATGATCCATCCGGTCCAAGTACCGTCCGGCAGCGCAATGGCCACCGCGCCGCTTCAAGCGGCGCTAGATGCTGCCCTTAAGGACGAAGAGCGCACTGAAGCGATTTTGCGCGAACGGGCCGGAATTGCCGACGAAATCTTGGCTAAACGACGCACCACGGATGTCTATCTGACCGCTGATGATGCTCTGAAACACGGCTTGGTAAACGATGTCGCGGAATTCGCGCTGCCGGCCGGAAACAAGATTTTCCACCTCTGACATTGGCGGCTCGTACCCCGCCGCGAACGCGCCGTGGTCCGTCGAAACACTCACTCCTCTGTAGCGAGGCTGCTCCATATTTCCCTGTTAGAATCGAGGTTTCTGGTCTTGTCAAACGACCCATCTGAGACAGCGACATAATTCCGGACATGACTTCTCCTTACTGTAATGGCACCACAAGCACCTTCGCCACGCCCGCTTTCGCAAACCCGAGTTCCTTCGCTGCACCGTAGCTCAGATCGATGATGCGCCCCGTCCACGCCGCAGGTCCGTAGTCCACGACACGCACGTCAACCTGACGGTGGTTGGCAAGATTGATGACGCGGAGCATCTTGCCGCAGCGGTACGTCGGATGGGCTGCAACA
>JAUYMQ010000559.1 GCA_030698575.1 Deltaproteobacteria bacterium | reverse complement strand
ATGCGATGAATGTCAACAGGCCCTAGGGAACTATCCACTCGGCGGGCCTCTAACTCCCAAGGAGGGGTATGGTGCATTGCTATGGCAGGCATGAAGCCGGAAAAGGGCAATGCGGGGGGTATGACAATTCTCCCCACCCCTCCGCCCCGTTGTTTGGCTTTTGGCCGATAGTTGCCCATTGGGCCGCGATACCCCTAAGCCGGTATAGCTTACTGGTGCGATCGGCGTAACTTTGCCGCTCGGCGCGCCGGCGTTATGATGGACTCTACGGGGAGGTCCCCGCGGACAAGTTGAAGAAGACAGTTGCCGTAGCGCTGTTGTTCCGGCAACACAACCAGAAATTGGATGCAGCCAGTCTGCAAGGTGTGGCTACAGTCGGGAGTGAGCTGCTTTTCTGTCCGATTCCCGCGTAAGACGTCGAGGCGTCCGAAAATATCACGATTCCGTCGCCGCGCCGACGTGTGAACTGAACGGCAATGCCACTCCCGCATCGAGTGGTTTTTCCGCTTCTTGTTGTGGCCTTTGCCGCGACTACCCCTGCCGAAGGAGGTGCCATGAGCCCGACCCTGACCTCTAAAGCTTTCGCGCATCAGGGTGCCATTCCGACAAAGTACACCTGCGAAGGTGGCGACGTGTCCCCGCCATTGACCTGGACCGACCTGCCACCGGGCACCAAGAGCCTGGCCCTGATCGTGGATGACCCGGACGCCCCGGATCCGGCGGCGCCGAAAATGATTTGGGTGCACTGGGTGCTCTACAACCTTCCGCCGACCGTGAACGGCCTGCCCGAAGGCGCGTCTGCCTTGCCCTCAGGCACGCTGCAAGGGCTGAACGACTGGCGGCGCACCGGCTACGGCGGTCCCTGTCCGCCGATCGGCCGCCACCGCTATTTCCACAAGCTATACGCCTTGGACACCGTGCTGCCGGACCTGGGGCGCCCAACCAAGGCGATGCTGGAAAAGGCCATGAAGGGGCACATTCTCGGGCAGGCGGAACTGGTGGGTACGTACCAGAAGCGGCGTTAGGCGCGAGATCCATGAGGTTCGGATTCGCCCCGTGACTGACGGCTCCCGACTCGATATAGCAGTCGTTCAAGTTCCGGCTTCCCTGCAGGCTCGTCCGGGAGAGGGTAATAAGTCAAGCCCGACGCATCTAGAATGAACATAGAGCCAATTCTGCGCGGCCTTCCATAGCATCTATCCCTTGGGTGGGCGGTCCGGCGAGAGCTCTGCCAGGCCGCGTTGCACGGCGCGCAAGATGTCAAACCGAGTGATGGCACCCACTATCCGGCCATGCTCCACCACCGGGAAGCGACGAAATCTTGCGGACATGAAAAGCCCGGCTACATAATAGATGTCCATGTTGGGCGGTATGGTCTGCACCTCTGAGGTCATGAAATCCTTCACGGTCCCCTTGGGAACTTCACAATCCGGACCGCCCAACGTGAGGACTTTGAGGCAATCAAACTCTGTGAGGATGCCTACCAGTTCGCCTTTGCTGTTGGTCACAAGTGCGCCGGTGACCCGCTTCTCCAGCAAGAAATTCACCGCTTCCATGATGTCAGTCTCTGGCGACAGCGTGGTCAGGTACTTGTCCATGAACTCCCGGACGGTGGGTAAGTGGTGGATGGTCATGATTCCCCCTTGCAGCACCCGCAGATGCGGGTAAATGTTGAACTACGCCCAATCCGCAATATATCCCCAAGCGCAGCCGCTGCCAATGAACCGATCTCTGGGGTATCCAGGCGGTGCTCGACAAAGCCCAAGCACTTCGCCCATTAGAGGAACTGCTGATGCAGCGCGAATGCACCCTCACGCCAGAGTACTGGCTATTGATCCCGGCGGCGGCATTCCTCGCCGTTTTCGCGTGGCTGCTGACGCTGCGCCCTATTACCGGCGCGTGCATCTCGAGAAGGGCGAGCACTTCTCCTTCGAGGCGGTCGAGGGCGACGGCTCGGTGCACGTGGTACCGTTGCACGGGGTGCGCGATGTGTGACATGACGGCAGCCTGATCTGGCACAGGGAAGGGCGGCATGAGCAGGAAACAGGAGCCCCGCGAAGCGGGGATGCGACCGGCCGCGATTGCCGCCGGCCGCCGACAGCATGGTGGGTGCACTCGCGAGCGGGGAGCGGCGGCGTGAGCGTTGACGAATGCGCCGCGCGCCTGCGGTGCCACGTTCAGGCGCTTGCGGGCGACATCGGCGAGCGCAATGTCTGGCGGCCCGCGGCGCTCGCTGCCGCAGCGGGCTACATCCGCGGCGAACTGGAGGCGTTGGGATACGCGGTCCGGCCGCAGACCTACCGCGTCAACGACGTCGACTGCGACAACCTCGAGGTCGTGATTCCCGGTGCGGCGAGGCCGCAGGAGATCGTCCTAGCCGGTGCGCACTACAATACGGTGGAGGGCAGTCCCGGTGCAAACGACAATGCGAGCGGCGTCGCCGGAGTGCTGGAGCTGGCGCGCCAGCTGCGCGGCGCCCGGCTCGCCAGGACCGTGAAGCTGGTGGCGTTCGTGAACGAGGAGCCGCCGTTCTTTTTCTCCGGCGAAATGGGCAGCAAGCTGTACGCGCAAGCCGCGCGGCGGCGCGGCGACGACATCCGCGTCATGCTGTCGCTCGAAATGCTGGGCTGCTACTCGGACACACCGCGCAGCCAGGCGTATCCGCTGTTCCTGCGCTGGTTCTATCCGGACCGGGGTAACTTCATCGCCTTCGTGTCCAACCTCAGGTCGCGCCTGCGGCTGCGCGAAGTTGTGGCGGCCTTCCGCGCAAATTCGGATTTCCCGTCGGAGCACCTAGCGAGCCCGGCTTTCGTGCCGGGCGTCGCTTGGAGCGACCAGCTCTCCTTCTGGCGCCAGGGCTATGCGGCGGTGATGGTGACCGACACCGCCTTCTACCGCTATCGGCACTACCACGGTCCGCTGGACACACCGGAGAAGCTGAGCTATCCGGAGATGGCGCAGGTCATAACCGGGCTCGCGAAGACGATTGCCGCGCTCGCGGGTGAACCCATAGGACCTGTTGGATTTTCCGTTCACCCGAACTAATCGGAGAGACTGCGCGATGCGTCCAAACGTGAAGGTAGCCATCGTCACGGGAGCAGGCATCGGCAAGGCAGTGACGCTCACGCTGCTGACGCGAGCCTACTACGTCGCGGTGGCGGGGCTGATGGACAGGCCGTGAATGCCCCGCTGCAGCGCAACGGTTTCCGCCCGGCCTACCTGAAGCTGCTTGGCGCAGGCGATCTGGCGGCGCGCGTCGAGGCGGCCCACCGGCATCTGGGTGACTGCGACCTCTGCGCCCGCTACTGCCGCGTCAACCGCAGGCAGACGGTGAACGGCGCGGTGTGCCGCACGGGCGAGTGGGCCGTGGTAGCGAGTTTCGGCGCGCATCACGGCGAGGAGGAGTGCCTGCGCGGCACGCGCGGCTCCGGCACGATTTTCTTCACCTGGTGCAACCTGCGCTGCGTGTTTTGCCAGAACTGGGACATCAGCCAGAAGGGCGCCGGGTTCGAAATGAAAGCGCGCGCGCTCGCCGACATCATGCTCGAGCTCCAGGCGGAAGGCTGCCACAACATCAACCTCGTTTCGCCTAGCCATGTCGTTGCGCAGGTTATCGCCGCGGTGGACGATGCGGCGCGGCGCGGGCTGCGACTGCCGCTGGTCTACAACACCGGCGGCTACGATAGCCCGGAGGCGCTCGCGCTGCTCGACGGCATCGTCGACATCTA
>JAUYMQ010000544.1 GCA_030698575.1 Deltaproteobacteria bacterium | reverse complement strand
CGGAACCGGCTTCATCGGGATCGCCCGGCCGCTGATCGACTACAAGGCCATGGCGTCGACGGACGAGGACCGCGACGAGCTTGCCGACGAGTTGCGAGACCGCCTCATGCAGGCGTATGACACGATCGGTGAAAGCTGGCCGTCCGATGGCACCGTCGACGCCGACAGGGAGCTGACAGCCTCCGATACCGTTGCCGCGGCCGGGACAGACGCCGAGTGGATTTCGCGGCTGCTCAACCAAACGTCCGTTGCGGCGACCCGGGTCTCCGTTGAGATCGAATCCGAGTTCGATGCCGACGAGGACAGCCCCATTGTGTACGTCCGGGTGATCACGGTACGCGTCACGCACGACGAGACGATTCCTGCGAGTTAGCTTTCGGCGCTGCGCCGCGGGGGTTCGCCTCCTCCTCCCACCCATGGGGCGGCGCGGTGCCGGATCATTGGAGGAGATGGAATGGCGCACACCTGTATGTGCCGCTCTTGCAGCCCCGGTCTGTTCCCGGTACCGCCGCAGATAGGCGCCCCCGGTTACTATACGCTCGACGATGTGGCCAGGGTGGACACGGTGACGATTGACGGACTGGCCGAGCCGAGAGTGCGCGAATGTGTTGAAGGGAAGCGCGGCTGGGCGATTGTGCTGTCACAATATCCCCACGCGCATGTCTGCAAGTGTTACGAGGGCGTGTGCGAGCAAGTGGTTAGGGGCCGCGTCAGAGTGATGTTGTGCGAGGCGGAAGCGTCGTGACTCCCAACCAGGAGCGCGACATCATCCTCTCGCAGCTCATCGCGGCCCGCGCCAGCATCGACGCCGCGCTCTCCCTCCTGGGTGTGGAGCAGGCAGCGGAGCCGGAGGAAGTGAATTGCGACCACCCGGAGCATCAACGGCAAGTTGTGCCGGGGGCGACGATGGGCAACGTGCAGTTCCAGTGCAAGGCATGCGGGGCAGTCATAGACAGCAAGGGGGTGTAGAAAATCTCGAAGCTAATCCTGATCGACTGCGGACTCAAAATCAGCCAATACGACTTCGGCGGACAATTCAGCAAACACGAGCTGACCTATTCCGCGGATGAAGTCCCCGTCACCGCTTTCCAGGACACAACCCGCAAGCGCCTGCCCGGCCTGCTGGATGTTCGCGGCGCGCACGAGGGGTATTATGAAGCCGGCACGGGGTTGATCGACCCGCAACTGTTCACCCGCATCGGCAGCTCCACCCTCTCCCCACTGACGTTGACGCCCGACGGCGATGCGATTGGAGATGTGGCGTTCCTGACCGAGGTCGGCGCGTACCGCTACGCTCCCGGCGCAGCTGTCGGGGAAGCGTTCAAGTTCTCCGTTGACTTCGCGGGCAATGACAGGGTGGCTCGCGGAGAGATCCTGGCGAACGAGGACACCGACACGGGAGCTAGCCTGGCCGGAAGCCAATTGGGTGCGGTGTCGGCGACGCAGAAAGTGTATGCGGCGCTGCATGTGTTCTCTGTGGTGAGTGCTCCCGCCGCGGTGATAACGGTCGAGTCCGACGACAACAGCGACTTCACGAGCGCGACCACCCGCATCACGTTCACGACTGTAACGGCGGCGACATCGGAGTTCTTGTCGCTGGCCGGCGCGATTACCGATGACTGGTGGCGCTGCTCGTTTACCGTGGATGGGGTGGGGAACGAGGTGGAGTTTTTGCTATCCGTGGGCATTGTGTAGCACCAGACAACCGCACAGCGCGACGGTCGGCCGCCAATTGGGGCGGCTTTTTTGATGCCTACAACCAGAAAAGGAAGTGGTTCCCATCGCTAAGATAATTCTCACCGACGCTGATTTCGTACTCGACTCCGACGATTGGAGCGACCATGTCCGGTCCATCACCATCGAATACTCCGCGGAGGAAGTCGAGGTCACGGGCATGCAAGAGCTTGTCAAAAAGCGCCTGCCGGGGCTCAAGGACTTCACGATCACCGTCGAACTCGCCGACGACTTCGCCGACGACGACGTGAACGACAACCTGTTCGCGATGATCGGCGCGGCATCGGCGGTATCGGCTGTCATCTTCCCCACAAGTGCCGGGGTCGGGGCGAGCAACCCGTCGTTCACCGGCAATGTGAGATTGTTCTCCTATCCGTTCCTCGGCGCGGTCGGGGAACTGGCGACGACGAGCGTGACGTTCATGGGTGACGGGACGTTGACCAGGGCTGAGGCGTAAGGGGAGCAACACCGCAACGAGGCTACACCATCAGAGGAGGCGGCAGAATGTCGAGTCAGCAGGAGGCAGAAGCAACGAAGACCGCGCAGCCGGAGGCGGCTGCGCACTACGAACTGAGCGCCGAAGACATCCTCGGCGCAGAAGACCAGCTCCGCGAATGGGTCCCGACCCCGGAGTGGAAGCCGAAGGGGTACACGGGACCCTTGACCGCGCTGGGAGTGTGGGTACACGGGCTCAGCGGCATCGAGCGGGACCGTTTCGAGTCCAGCCTGATCCCCGAAGAGGACCCGGCCGCGGGCATGAGCAGAACCGCGCGCCGGCGCTCGATGCAGGAACGTAAGAAGAAGGGCGCAACCGAGCGCCAGAAGCGCATGGCCAACTTCCGGGCTAGATTCTGTTCGCAAGTGATTCGCGACGCCAAGGGCCGGCGCATCTTCGATGGTGACGATGGCGACGCGCAGATCCTCGGTTTGGGACAGAAGAACGCGCGCGTGCTCGATCGGATCTTCGAGAAGGGTCGCGAACTCTCCGGCATGGACGATTCCGACGTCGATGACCTGGTCGAAGCAATGGGGGAAGCGGGAGCCGCTGGGGGCAGTGGCTGAGATTCACCCTGCAGGCGGCTGAGGATCGGGGTATGGGCCGGCGAGAGTTCCTGGCCAAGCACGAGGGTTGGGAACTGACGGCGATTCAGGCGCTGTACGCGCTGCGGGCGCAGGAAGCGGATGAGCAGAGAGAAGAGGTCGAGAAGAGCCGGGGTGAGCCGGCTCCGAAGAGTAGGCGCGGCATGAGCAAGGTTGAGCTGATGGACGTGGAGGGGGAGGCGTAGCGGCCTCTTTTTCGCGCAGAGGAGGTGTCGGTTCGGTGAGTACCCTGGCCACGCTCAGCGTTCTCGTTACCGCCGATACCGCCCGCTTCCTCCGCGAAACCGAGAAGACAGCGCGCCAGGCCGGTCGCATGGAGCGCGCCTTGAAGAACGTGACGAAGCCGCTGGAATCCATGCAGAAGTGGGGCCGACGCGCCTCCCTCGCACTCGCCGGCCTGACCGCGGTCATGGCGGTCGGGCTCGTCAAGACGACCCAATACGCCCGCGAGATCAAGCGCGTCGCGGATCAGACTGGACTTACAACCGGCGCGGTCCAGGAGCTGGCGTTCGCGGCCGGCGAGACGAACGTCGAGTTCTCGGAGCTGCAGAGCGGTCTGCGCTCGTTCCTGCGGCGTTCAGCCGAAGCGGCCCGCGGCAACACGCAATACCTCCGCTCCTTCGAGCGCCTGGGCATCAGCCAAGAAGAGGTTGGCGCTGGCCTGGAGGACATCGAGAAACTGTTCCTGACGGTCGGCGATCGCATCTCAAACCTCAACACCGAGGCCGAGATGGCGACGACGTTGATGGACCTCATGGGAGACGCGGGGCGCCGACTTGTGCCCATGTTCCTGCAGGGGCGAGCTGGGATCGAGGACTTCGCGCGCCAAGCCCGCGAGCTCGGCCTGATCTTAGACGACAGAACGATTCGCGCCTTCGATCTCCTGGGGCGGGAAATGGACACCACGCGCCAGCGCATCTCTGTCGCCGGGCAAGCGTTCCTCATGAACTTCCTGCCCGCGGCGCGTCTCGTGCTGGAGTGGGCGAACTCTGCCGTCTCTTGGTGGAACAACTTGGACGGCGCGGTCAAGCGCCAGGTTGCGACGTGGCTGGTCATGACCGGCGCGGTGCTGGGCGTGATCGCGGTTCTCGGGACACTCGCGGGGGCGCTGCGAGCCGCCATCATCGTGTTTCGGCTGGTGGGGCTGGCGGCGCTGTTGGGATTCGTTGCTCCTTTCCTTCTCAAGGCGGTACTGATCGTCGGGGCTGTCAAGCTCATGATCGACAACTTCGACAAGTTGCGCAACTGGTGGGCAACGTCCGACTTCGGCGAGCTCGCCAGTGGCATGATCGAGGACATCCGGGCGGCGTGGGCGCGCGAGGATCTGACGTTCCCGGAAAAGATCGTCGCGAGCGTTTCCATTGTCGCGGGCACGGTAGTCGGCCTGGTTGAATCCATCGCCGACTGGTGGATAGGTGCCGCGATCAGCCTCTCTCGCAAGACTGCGACCCTGCTGGGTCTGGAACCGGAGTCAAGCGCCATTGCCGGGCTCATTGCGGCGCTCGGCGACATGTGGGAAAGAGAGGATCTCGCCTTCTCGCAGAAGGTGATCGGCGCGCTCCATCTCGTTCCTGGTGGCGCGATCATCGCAGACTTCATCTCTGACCTCCGGGCGGCCTGGCAACGCGACGATCTGAGCTTCCCGGAGAAGGTCGTCGAGACGGTCAGCGTCACGATAGGCGCGGTTGCGGGCGTGCTGGAGTCCATTGCGTCTTGGTGGACCGGCGTGGCCGTCGTGCTGGCAGAGAAAACCGTCTCCCTCCTCGGTCTCGATCCGGAGGAGAACGCTCTTGTCGGGTTCCTGCGTATTCTGCATGGGATCTGGGATGCCGAGGAGCTGGCGTTCGGGGAGAAGGTTGTCAGCACACTTCGCTTGATCCCCGGCGCCGATGTTGTGTCACAACTCGCCGCGCGCCTGCGAAACCTGTGGTCGGATGAGACGCTGACCCTGCCGGAAAAAGTTATGAGTTCCGTTCACATCACCATTCGCTCTGTCGTTGGCGTAATCGAATCCATCGCGGATTGGTGGATCGGCTCGGCGATCACTCTGGCCCGCAAGACGGCGGTGCTGATGGGGCTGGACCCGGAGGGGAACGCGCTCGCGGGTTTCTTGGTAGCGCTGGAGGGAATCTGGAAGACCGAGGATCTTTCCTTCTCGGAGCGTACCGTCGCGGCCCTGCGCCTTCTGCCTCAGACACAAGCCGTCGCCGACTTCTGGGAGCGCGTGAACGATCTGTGGGGCACGCAGAGTGTTTCCCTGGGAACCAAGATTATCGAAACGCTGGAGCTGATTCCGGGACCGCGGAGCATCGTCAGGTTTGTCGCCGACCTGCAGGCGCTGTGGGAAGCGGAGGATATCAGTCTCGCTCGCAAGGTCGTCGGAAGCGTCTCCGTGGCGGCGGACATTTTCGTAGATCTAGGCAGGGTGATTTGGGATAGCGACCCGGTAGAGTTCGTCCGCGAGCACTGGCGCAGCAATGTCGGCACAGCCATTCGCCTGCCGATTGCCGGCCTCATCGTTCTGGGCTGGTCGATGGGAGCGATTCCTTCTGTTGCGGCAACCATCGGCAATTCCCTGGTGGCGCTCGGGGGTCTCCGGGCCGTCATTGGTAGCAGCCTGTTGGCAGGGGCGAGATTCGCATCCTTCGCCTTCACCGTGGCGTTCGTGCTCGATGTGGTGTGGGAGCACCTGCCCGAAGAGTTCAAGCAGCGCACAACCAGGTTCTTCGACGAGTTGTTCGACACGTCCATTCCCAACATTCTGCGCGCTTCCATCGGCGCGGGCGGCGCGGTCACGTTCGGAACGATCATCGGGGCAGCCGCTTGGCCTATCACCATAACCGCGGCGCTGACGTTTACCATCATCCTGATCGACTGGGACGTCCAAGGGGCGCGGATCGTCAGCCTGTGGGAGAAGTTGAGGGACGAGATTCAATCCCGCGTCCCGTGGCTGTTCGGGACAGATCAGGGCGACATCACGGTCCCTGTTGAGACGTTGCGCATCGTGTTCGGGTCTATCACGCCAGAAATAACAGACAGCGCGGCCAACAGCCTGAGACAAGAGATGGAGCGCGCCTTGGAAGACGCCCAGGGAGAGGTGTTCGGACCCCCCGGGCCTCCCATCCCTCCCGCTGAATTTGTCCCCGGCGTCACCCCGGGTCTCCTTGATGTGATTCGCCAGCAGGAGGGCAGCGGTCTGCCGCATCTTCAAACCGGAGGACCCTTTCAGCTTCGCCGACCGGCCCTACTGGATCTGCAGCAAGCGGGTCTCGGTCAGGGGCTGGCGGCACAAGGAAACATCGTCACCGGCACATTGGCGGCGCTGGAGAAGGGCGGCTCCGACTTCGCCCGCATCTTGGCCCAGCGTCTCACAGCGGACCCCGTTGCCGTCTCGAAGGCGCAGGAGCTCGGTATATCTATGGCCGAGGCGTTCTCGGTCGCGTGGGTGACGGGCCTGACGGGATTCAAGCGGCTGGGCGATTTGGCCGAAGTTATCACGGTCGTCGCGGGGCAGGCGCAGACGGCGGCAGAGCGCGTGGAGCAGTTCCGGCGCGACGCTCAGGCTATCGGCATTGACCCAGGGGCGTTGCGCATCGGAATGCGCGGCCTGCAACACGGCGCCATCCTCCCCGGCATGGGAGGACCCGATTCCATCCCCGCCATTCTCGCTCCGGGAGAGGCCATCACGCCGCACTCGATCTGGAGCCGCGGGCCCGCTGCACTCCTGGCATGGTTCCGCAAGATGGGTGCGCCGGGGTTTCAGGCGGGCCATGTCCCGAGTGCGGCGCCTGCTGCTGGCATTGGAGCCTCTGCGGATGCAGAAGGGCGTCTGGCGCAGCTCCTGGCGAGTGCCACCGACCTGATCCAGACGGCGCACGAGCGAGAGATGATCGGCGAAGATATGGCGACGCGGCTGCTGTCCATCGTCGAGGGGATCGGGACGGTCGCGGAAGTCGCGGAGCGAGAGTTCCTGCGGATGGTTGACGCGCTGAAGGGCGCGGAAGGGAACCTCGAAGAGGCGCTGGCGGCAGCAAAGAGATTCAAGGATGGTCTGGAGGATCTAGCCCAAGCCGAGGAAGCCAAGTTGACCCGAGAGCAGGCCGTCGCCCAGGCGCAAGGCATGCTGATAGGCCAGTTCCCGGCTCTCGCCAACGCGCTGCAGGGAGCCGCCTTGGCCGCGGCCATCATGGAAGGGAAGAGTCTGCAGTTTGGCTTCTCTCTCTCCACTATCACGAGCGCGGCCAGCAATCTCAAGGAGCGCCTCTTCGATCTCCCCCGAACGCTCGGGGAAATGGGCACGAAGCTGCGGGCGTTCGTAACGGAGGGAGCGGGCAAGCTCAAGGATTTCGTGACAGGCGTTGCCTCGGGAAAGCGCGGCGTATCCATGTCGATGCCTCCCGACGCCATCGGCGCGATTGTGGCGCTGATAATGCAGTCCGAGACCTTCGCGCAGATCCTCGCGATTGTCAATCCGATACTGCAAGCCGCGGCCGATGCCTTGGGGATGTTCCTCGAACCCCTGCTGCCGCTGATCCTGGTGGTGTCACAGGCGCTAACCCCCGTCCTGCAGACCCTCGGGATCATCGCCAGCAGCATACTCACACCCGCGTTCCAGGCGCTCTTCCCCGTGATCAAGTTCCTGGGACAGATACTCCTGTCGTTCGGGATGGTCGTCAATCGACTGCAGCGGACCTTCATCGGGATCATCCACGGCCTGTTCTCGGCGCTGACGAACATCAAGATTCTGGGCTTCCGTCCGTTCGCGTTCCTCGACGGCGCGGTCGCGGGGTTGTCCAACACCTTGGCCAGCCTCGACGACAACCTCGTCAACATGCAAGATGCCCAGCGCAATCTCGCCGGTCTCACCTGGGACCAGGCGATGGCGGCGGCCAAGGCGGGAGATGAGACGGAGAAGTTCGCCGAGCGGCTGTCGTCGGTCAACCTTCCCCGCGGGTTCCGGGTTGCTACAGCCGGGTTCGGCGCGATGGACATCCCGTCGTTCCACGGCGGCGGGATCATGCCGCATGACGGCCCGGCGATGCTGCGGCGCGGGGAGAGGGTGCTGAGGCCGGGGGAGAGCGGCGGTGGCGACACTGGCGACACCGGAGATATCTACGTGGAGGTGGTCGTCAACGGCCCCATGATGGGCACCAGCGAAGCCGCGGTCAAGAGCTGGGTACGCAGCGCGGTCTCGGAAGGTAGAAAAGCCAACGCGCTGCGGCGGCACGGCGTGGGGGTGCCGACATGAGCGACGCCAAGTTCGACACCATCCCCCTCGACCCCGTTGGATCGCTCGAAGAGATCGGAATCGACATCGCCGATATGGCCCGCACCGCCGGTGGCCTGGAACGCCGCGACGTGATCGCCAGCGACAAAAGAGAGTGGCACATCCAGACCCCACCCGCGGGCATGCCCGAGGCCGATCTGGACACCCTGCGAGACCACCTCGACGGCATCCGCTGGGGATATGGGGACTTCTGGATCGCGGCGTTCGGGAGCGAGTCCAACACCGTGACGGCGAGGATCGACCGAGCGAGTTTCCGGGCAGATCGGGTGCTGGGGTTTGCGAGTTCGCGGCGGTATCGGGTGACACTCGTAGTTATCGAACAATAGGAGGAGATTCCAATTACAGTCAGAAATGACCAATACCTCCACGGAACAGGCGCGGCCGGTGGCCTCGTCGCGCAGGCCGACGGTTCCGCCCATCCAGCCGACGCCGTCCAGGTGGGTGGCAGCGACGGCACCAACCTCTATCGGATCACCGTCGACTCATCGGGCCGCCTGGTCCTTGTAGGGGCCGCTGCCGCGGGTGCGGCCGTCGCGGGCAGCCCTCTGTTCATCGGCGGCACCGACGGGACGAACGCGCGCGGTATCCTGGTCGACACATCCGGGCGGCCGCTGGTATCTGGCGCAGCAGCCGAAGATGCAGCCGCGGCCGGCAACCCCGTCCTCGCGGGCGGGCGCGTAGACACGGCGGATCGCACTCTCGATGACGGAGACGCGGGGGCGCTCGCGGTTGACGCCGCGGGGCGCGTCAAGGTTGCGGGAGCCGCGGCCGAGGACGCCGCTGTCGTCGGCAGCCCCGTGTTGGCCGGTGGGCGATACGACGCTGCAGACCGCACCCTCGACGACGGCGATGTCGGCGCGCTGGCACTGACCGCGGCGGGGTTCGCGAAAGCGGAGATGCAGGGCAGTACAGCGGAGATCGGGCTTGTGGACCGAAACGCCAAAGAGGTCGCGCTGCATGAATCACTGGAGATTCGAGACACGAACAATCACGACATCATAACCGCCTCCGCCCTCGGTCAGCTCGCGGGCGAGAAGTGCATATTCATCCATAGCACGCTCGACAAAACGCTAACCGTTTCCGTCCTGCTGTCTCGGGGCACGACTGGCGGGGCGCTTGTCTACACGGAAGTCGGAAAGGTTGTGGTCTCTGACGGCCGGCTGCTGATCGCCCCGGCGGCCGCTGGAACCGGAGCCACAGCGGGCCAGAACGCGAGCGTGCCGGTGTTGGGCTA
>JAUYMQ010000531.1 GCA_030698575.1 Deltaproteobacteria bacterium | reverse complement strand
GCAACGGCCGCGACTTCGGCATCAACGACGGCACGCTCTATCCCGCGCTCCGGCGCCTCGAGAAGGCCGGGTTCATCCGGAAGCGCGTCGTCCTTCAGCAGAAGAGCCCGGCCAAGCACATTTATCACGCCACCCGCGAGGGCGAGGAGGCCTTCGTCGACTGGCTCACGAGCCCCGTCGGCGAGGAGGATCCGTTTCGTTACGACTTCTACTGGCGGTTCGGATTCCTGGTGAAGGTGAACTTCTTCAAGCACCTGGGCCCAAAGGATGTTCTCTCGAAAGTCGAGCGGCAGATGGAGGAGGCGCGGGCCAAGATCGAGGACTTCGAGCGCGTGCGCGCCGCGCTGAAGGATCGCCAGGTCGACTGGTACCGGCAGCGGATCATGGATTTCGGTTTCGACTACCAGTCGCTGAAACTCGCCTGGCTCGAGCAGTTCGCCGGAGACCTCCGGATGCAGATCTCCGGCTCGATGACGGAGCGCCACGCGACGTCGTGAGGGATTGCCACTCGCATGTCAGTGCGAGGAGCGAAGCGACGAAGCAATCTCCCGGGCTGATGCCACGGGTACCAAGCGCGCAGGGGATTGCTTCGTCGGGGCCTGCGGCCCCTCCTCGCAATGACAGATAAGAAAGGATGACCCATGTTCGATTCGGTTGAAGATGTCCAGGAGCGGCTTGCCGAGCAGCAGTACATCACCGACAAGCGGGTCGCGACGGTCGTGTACCTCGCCATCAAGATGGGCAAGCCCATCCTGATCGAGGGGCCGGCCGGCGTCGGCAAGACCGAGCTGGCCAAGGTCATCGCCAGCGCGCTCAACCGCGAGCTGATCCGGCTCCAGTGCTACGAGGGGCTCGACGAGGCCAAGGCGCTCTACGAGTGGGAGTACTCGAAGCAGCTCCTCTACACGCAGATCCTGAAGGACAAGATCAGCGAGGCGCTTGCCGGCACGACCACGATGACCGAGGCCGTCGAGCAGATCAGCAAGGAAGACAACGTCTTCTTCTCCGAGCGCTTCCTGGTGCCCCGGCCCCTCATGCGGGCCATCACGAGCGAGACGCCCGTCGTGCTGCTCATCGACGAGGTCGACAAGGCCGATCCCGAGTTCAAGGCCTTTCTTCTGGAAGTGCTCTCGGACTTCCAGGTGAGCGTGCCCGAGATCGGCACCTTCAAGGCGCGCCAGATCCCGCCGGTGCTGCTCACCTCGAACAACGCCCGCGAGATGAGCGACGCGCTAAAGCGGCGCTGCCTGCACCTCTACATCGATTTCCCGTCGAAGGAGCAGGAGGCGAAGATCCTCGAGCTGAAGGTGCCGGGCATCAAGGAGAAGCTCGCGGGGGAGCTGATCGAGGCGATGCAGCGCATCCGGAAGATCGATCTCAAGAAGACCCCGTCGATCAGCGAGACGCTCGACTGGGGGAAGGCGCTCGTGCTGCTCAACGCCGACAGCCTCGACGAGAAGACCGTCGACGACACCCTGAGCCTCATCCTGAAATACGAAGGGGACATCAAGAAGGCCCAGGAGGAGCTGCGGCGCTACCTGCGGGGGAAGAGCGCCGAGAACGAGGCGTCGGCGGCGCCGGACCCGCGCGCGGTCGACAAGACCAAGCTCAACTGACGGCCCGAGTGACGGCCCACTGAGAGCCGGCTGACGGAAGACCATCTGACAGAAGGAACGATGCCGTGCAGGATAAACTCCTCGATTTCGTGAACCTGCTCCGGAAATCCGGGCTGCGGGTCTCCACCGCCGAAAACGTGGAAGCGTTCAGCGCCGTCGGCCTGCTGACCATGGCGGATCGTCAGATTTTCAAAAGTGCGCTCGCCGCGACGCTCATCAAGCGTTCCACCGATCTTCCTTCATTCGACAACCTCTTCGAGATGTACTTCTCGGGACTCTCGGGCATCCTCGGCGACGCCAAGGACGATCTTTCCAAGGCGTTCCAGAACATGGGGGACGACCCGCGGCGGCTGCTGCAGGAGATCCTGCAGAACTTCGATCCCGATCACCCCGCCTCGGAGCTGCTGCAGGCGCTTCTGAACATGGACACGGCCCGGCTCGAGCGCATGATCCGGCAGGCTGCGGGCCAGATCCAGGCCGGCGAGATCGAGAACCTCCTCCAGATCGGCTACTACACGCGCCGCATGATGGACGCCCTCAACTGGGAGGGGATGCAGACCGACGCCCAGCGCCTCGAGCAGGCGATGGAGGAGATGGGGCTCACGCCGGAGCTGCGCGACGCCATCCGGGCCTTCGTCCAGATGGCGATGGAGCGGCTGCGGCGCGCGGTGCGCGAATTCACCGAGATGGAGCTGGATCAGCAGAACTACAATTTCAGGGAGCGCTTCCGCGAGCGGAACCTTCACGAGAAGAGCTTCTACCACCTGACCGAGGAAGACATCCGCCGCATGCGCGACGTGGTGCAGCGGCTGGCGCAGAAGTTCAAGAACGTCATCGCCATCCGGCGCAAGCGCGAGCGCAAGGGGAAGTTCGACGTGAAGCACACGCTGCGGCGGAACATGAGCCACGGCGGCGTGCCCTTCGAGGTGGTCTTCAAGCAGCGCAAGAAGGTGAAGCCCCAGATCGTCACGCTCTGCGACGTCTCATCGTCGGTGTCGAACGTCTCGCGCTTCATGCTGCAGTTCATCTACTCGCTGCAGGAGTGCTTTTCGAAGGTCCGGAGCTTCGTGTTTGTTTCGGAGATCGGTGAGGTGACGGATCTGTTCAAGGATTCAGATCTGTACGACGCCATCGAGCGGGCACTCGAGGGCGAGACGATCAATGTCTACAGCCGGTCGAACTTCGGAAACGCCTTCTACGCCTTCCAGCGTGATTTTCTGTCGACCATCAACAAGCGGACGACGGTCATCGTCATCGGTGACGCGCGGAACAACTACAATGACCCGCGGGCCTGGGCGTTGAAGGAGATCCAGCTCAAGGCCAAGCAGGTCATCTGGCTCAATCCGGAGAGCCCCGGCGCCTGGGGCTTCGGCGACAGCGTCATGGACAAGTACGCGCCCTACTGCGATCACCTCGAAGAGTGCCGGAACCTGATGCAGCTCACGCGCATCGTCGATCAGCTCATCATTCGGTAAGCACTCCCCCACGCACCGCCACGAACGGGGGGATTGCTTCGTCGCTTCGCTCCTCGCAATGACATGCGTGGCTGGTCGCAATGACATGCGTGGCTGGTCGCAATGACATGCGCGGCTGGTCGCATGACATGCGCGCCCCCAAAAAAAGAACCCCCCGCTTTCGCGGGGGGTTTTCGTTTCCAGGTCTCGCTAGGCTTTAGCTTGACGTGAGGAAAAGCAGGAGCGCGCCAATGACGCACATCCCGACGGTTGCTTCCATCTTTTTGCTTCCCTCCAGAACACCAGCCGGCGGGGTCCGTGTCCCTCCGGATGGCTGAGCGAGTGCGTCTACTCATCCGGCCCCGGGTGAGCGCCTTGGGTGGGCCGGACAACTTCCGAGTGAGCGCAACTTCCGTTTCGTCCGGCCGGGGCGCACTTTACGCTTCCGGCCAGGTCCGTCAAAGAGGTAGGAGCAGGCAGTGGGCAGCGTTGGGGGGGGTGAGAGGTTGGCAATCCCATATCAATGAGGTGCCAATAAACCACCGCCTCCTCCTGGGTCAGAGTGATTGCAATTCTCTTGCCAGTGGAAAGGCGGCCTCTCAGGTTGTATGTAACCCATTGAAATATATACGTTATTAGTCTTCCGAGCGGGTGTCCCGGAACACGCGGGATCGGGACATCTGGGAAAGAAATCTCCCATTGTGGGAAAAATTTTTCCCACTCCCCGGGAAGGGCTC
>JAUYMQ010000520.1 GCA_030698575.1 Deltaproteobacteria bacterium | reverse complement strand
GAAATCAACAAGTGATCGAGATGAAGTTGGGTGAGATTGTCAATTCCAGGGAAGCGATCGCGAATGTTCTCGCGGCGAAGTTACCGATCAAAGCAGCGTACCAGTTGTCACGCATCGGGCTTGAGTTGTCGAAAGAGATCGAGGCTTTTACCGCGGCCCGCAATGCGGCGATCACTTCTCTCGGTACCTGCAACGAAGGGGGTGCGTTCGAGATCAAGGTGACCCACGCCGAGTACCCCGAGTTCGAGAGGCAGATGAACGAGCTCTTGGCCGCGGACGTGAAGATCGACCGGGACCCCGTGAGGATGCAGGACCTGGGTGATAAGGCCGAAGTCTCCGCATCCGACCTGATCGTCTGCAGCAAGTTTATCACGGAGTAGCCGTGATGCCCAACGAACCGAAGCCCCCGATAATCAAACGCGAGATCTCGGTCGGGGACATTATCTCCCTGATTGTGGCCATCGCTGCCGTCGTCGTCGCCTACGGCAAACTTGATACCCGCATTACCGTGGTCGAGACCACCCAGATCTATCAGAGCAAGTCGAATGACACTTTTCAAGTGGACGTAAAGACTGCGCTGAAGGACATAACGGACAAGATCGGCGCCGTCGCCGAAAGACTGCCGCGCAAATGAAATTCATCGACGACTGGCGTGAGGAACTCAACAAGGCGTGGAGCGTGAAGCTCGCTATCCTCGCTTCCGCTCTCGGGATCGCGGACCAGTTGCTCCCAGCCCTTAGCGGCCTGGTGCCCCCGATAGCCTATGCGCTCCTCTCCGCGAGTATTATCTTTGCTAAGGTCGTGTGGCAGAAGTAAGCGGGGCCCGCAAGAAGGCCGCCTGGGTAGTCCTCTGTGTCGTGTGCGTCGCTGGCTTCGAAGGCTTGCGTACGAGTACGTACTTCGATGTCGGAGGCATACCCACCGTGTGCTTTGGCGAGACAAAGAACATCCGCCCTGGCGATAAGTACACCGCTGCACAATGCCAGCAGATGTTAGGGGATCGTATCGAACGCGACTTCGGCCCTGGAGTTGATCGTTGCGTTAATCATGCGCTCCCGCCCGAACGCAAGGCCGCGTACACGAGCTTCGCCTACAACGTAGGTGTCGGCGCCTTCTGCAGTTCTACCACGGCCCGCCTCGAGAACGCTGGCGACCACGTCGGGGCGTGCAACGCCCTCATGCGCTGGAACAAAATCCGCGTCGTCGGCGTGCTGGTCTACTCACCCGGCCTCAACAACCGACGCGCGGAAGAGCGCGCTCTTTGCCTGGAGGGCACATGATCTTTGCCGACGTCAAGTACTTTGCTGCCCACTGGGTGGGTGGGGCGGTAGTCGCCCTCGCGCTCGCGGGGGTCGCCTACGGCGCCTGGCTGTGGACCCGCCCGCCCGTCGACACGACGGTCGCCGTGATTGCCCCGCCGGCGCCTGTGATCGCCAAGGTCAAGAAGAAGGTGATCCCCGTCAAGCAGGTGGTCGTCTACGCCGAGGAAGCGAAGGCGAATCTGAAGCTCCCGCCCTCCGTGATCGCCAGCGAGAGCCAGCATGTTACTGGGGCGACCACGGTGCAGCCTTCCGAACGCCGGATCACTGTCACCTCGGTGATGGATGAGAAGACAGGCGAGACGACGACCTACACGAAGCCCGAGCCGTATCCCTGGGTCGCCGTTGAATCCCGCGGCGAAGTTCGATTCGACTACGGGTACAAGATCGACGTCCGCACGCGGGTGCCGCAGCAGGTAGGCCGGCTATCAATCGTACACGACGTCCTCCAAGTGAAGGGCGTTCACCTCGGCGTAGTTGCGTCGGTATTCACTGACGGGACCGCCTTCGCTGGGGTTGGACTGGGGTATCGTTGGTGAAAAACTTAGGAGTAGGCAATGCCTGATGCACAAGGAAATCCGCTCGTTGGCGAGCCAGGCTACGTAGCCCCGGTGCCCACCACGGGCATCATCAACACCGCGCCCGCGCCGACCGCGGCGAGCGCCCCCGTAGGCGCTGTGGCGAGCACGTCTACCGCCGCCCCGTTCACAGTCGCTCCGAACCAGACGGTTGCCTCTAATATCGCCGGCATAGTTGCAGCTGATTCACCCCTGCTCCAGCAGGCCGCCGCGCGCGCGGCAGCGCGAATGAACGATCGCGGTCTCCTCAACAGTTCACAGGCGATCTCCGCCGGCCAGTCTGCCGTCTACGATGCCGCACTACCGATCGCGTCCGCCGATGCGGCCACGTACGACCGGGCGGCCGCCAACACGGTCAACGCGCAGAACACCGCGCGCCTGCAGAACGCGAACATGCAGACGGGCATCAACCAGTCGAACGCCGCTGGGGTCAACGCGCAGATCCTGCAGCAGATCCAGTCGGGCACGCAGATGTCGTTGGCTGACAAGAACACGGCCCTCCAAACGTACTTGGGCCAACTTCAGTCGAACACGACGATGTCTGTCGCCGACAAGAGCGCGGCCTCGCAGAAGGTGATCGCTGGCATCCAGGCGAGCACGTCGCTCACGCTTGCGGACAAGAACGCGATGCTGCAGACGACTCTGCAGAACATCCAAGGCAACCAGCAGCTCACCTTGCAAGACCGGCAGTCTCAGACGCAGACTCTGCTGACGCAGATGGACATCAACAGTCGGGCCGCACTCCAGGCCGCGCAGAACAGCACGACGCTGACGGTTGCCGACAAGCAGGCCGCGCAAGCGCAGTACAACGCCGACCTGGCCGCCCGCACGCAGATCAGCATTCAGCAGATCGACAACGCCTTCAAGACGGTGTACCAGACCGCGGACACGGCGGCGAAGGCGGCACTCGCTGCCGCGGAGAACGCCACGAAGACCGGGCTCGCAAACATTCAAGCAAACTACCAGTCTTTAATGCAAGTTTCCGCCTCTGCTACGAGCATGTTCCAGAGCGGCATGGGCATGATCGCCGCCGTGATAGGGGACAGCAGCATCCCCGCTGACGCGAAAGCGAACGCGATTGGGGGTTATCTATCGTGGATCGAGGAGGGAATGATGGTCATAGGCAATGTCAATGCGATTGATCTGTCCCAGATCCTCGACTTCAGCCGGGTGACCGCATGATCCATTCCTGCCCAGGCCAGTGGCGATTGCCCTTGCTGCGGTTTGTTTTTTCAGGGGTCACGCGTAAGTTGAACTCGACGTTCAGGCCGCTTACGTGCTTGCTAATCAGAGGCACGATGTGATCCACCTCGTGCCTGACGTCAGTGACCCCGTTCATAAACGCACAGTCCGCGTAGATGAGAGTGATCGCGTCGGGATCAGCCCAGGCGGGGTTGGCCTGGAGTTTTGCGGCGCGGCGCTTAGCACTTTGCGCGGCGTACTTTTCTGGGTTCTCGGAGCAATACCCGGCGCCGTACAGGGCTTGCTGCGTGCGTATGCGCTCGCGATTAGTGAAATAGTATGCCGTGTTGTACGCGGCCTTCTCTTCCGCGTGGGCGGCGCGGTACGCGGAATGGGCCGCGTCAATCTCAACCTTGTTCTCGATGTAGTACGCGGCGGCCGAGGCAAGAATGGTCTCACGGTGCTCAAGGTAGTGTGCGGCGCGCCAAGCGTTGGCGCAGGCTTTGCACTTCGGCTGCAGGCCATCGAGCCTCTTCGAAAACTCAGCTTTCGGCTTCGTGACTTTGCACTTCGAACAGGTCTTCATCCGTTAAGACTATCACATTTTTTCGGTCTCGTCAACTCGCCGGTAGGGGCATAGGGCCATGGCACTCGTAACAGTAGACGGCAGAGAAGGGACCGAGTGGGACCCTCTGGGTGTGGCGGGATATACCTACGACGACTCTACGCTCGCCAAAGCGGCAGACGGACGGTGGTACGCGAAAACCCCGGAAGGACAACTCGTAAATGTTTCTGGTTCCTTCAACCTTCAATCGCAGCACGATAGCGCAGTAGCTGGTCCGGACGCTGCTGCGACGTTACAGGCCGCTGACAAGGGATGGGCAAATCAAGACACCTCCTTCGACAGCGGACTGCTAGTCGGGGCCGCGCTCCTTGGTGGCTTCGGAGCCATCATAGCGTCAGGCGCAGGTGTCGCGGCCGGCGCGGTTGGCACCGGCGGCACCGCAGGCGAGGTAGCGGCCGGGACCGCTCTTGGCGGCGAACTATCCGTAGGCGCCGCAACCGGTGCCACCACGGCAGCTGCGGCAGCGCCCGTCGCGGCGGCTGCATCCACAGGGCCCACCCTCAGCAGCGTTGCTATGGGCGCCGGCAAGGGCGCTCTGATGAACGCCGTTGGCAGCGTGGTAACAGGAAAGCCGATCACCGCTGGCGGGCTCCTCACGGGCGCCGTCACGGGTGGCTTCGGCAGCATCGTTAGCAGCTACGTTGGCGGCATGTTCCCGGACAGTCCCTTCATCGGGCAGGTAGCGGGGATGGCAGCCGGTGCTCTCGCGGGTGGGCTCATAGGCCAGGCAACCGGAACGGGCGCCGGTCAAGGGGCAGCAAGCGGTGGCGCCGGGGGAGTAACAGGCGCGGTGACGACTGCACCGACGGTCAACAACCTGCCCACGTTCGGACAGAGCGGGCAGGGAATACTGAGTTTCAACCCCGTGGAGCGTAGGCCAATAGATTGGGCCGCTAAGCGCGGATAACAAGGAAACGCCATGCCACTTGATGACTACGGCAACGAACTGACAAACACCGACGGCACCCCGTGGGTTCCGAACACGGACACGCCGGCTGCAGAGCAGGACCAGCCGAGTTACATTCAGCCGGACATATGGACGAACGGAGCAGAGGTGGGGAGCTGGTTCGCCGAGGGGCTGGCGGCCTTCGTGAGGGGGAACTCATATAGCAGGGAGCCGGAGCAGACTGGCGGGGGTGACTTCGGCCCCCGCGCGAGCGAGGCGGACTCGCTCTCCGACAAGGCGGTTAAAACGAGCGACAACTGGTTCTCTAAGCTGTTTGATACCGTCGGGAAAGCCATCGGTTGGGACAGCATGGGGGACAAGACCAAGGGTGCCGTGATCACCGCTGGCGCGTCCCTTATTGCGGGCGCGGGCGCGGGGTACGCTGCGAGCCAGAAGGCAGCCCTCGATAAGCAGATGGCCGATGACAAGATCGCCCTCGAGAAGCAGAAGAGGGACAACCAAGCCGGGATCATCAACATGAAGTTCGGACAGCCCTCCAAGGGCCGGGGCTTGCTGTTTAATCCCGCAGTCCAGCACGCGAGGAAGGTAATCTAATGAACCCCAAAGATCAAGCCGCCACGCAACGCGTCGTTCTTGCGGGTAAGAAAATCATGTTTGACCCCAAGACTTTCCCGATCCTGATGAAGGGCATCAAGGGCGATATGCCGATGCCGGACAAACTTGCCACAGAGGCCGTTGGCCTGATGAAAATGCTGCAGGATAAAGCGAACGGATCGATTCCGATCCAGGTGCTCCTCCCCGCGGCCGCGATGCTGATGCTCGAGATCGCCAAGTTCATGCGCGACTCGAAGCAGGGCGACCCGACGCCTGAAGATATCAAGGCCGCGTACCCGAAGCTGGTCGCGCTCTTGCAGAAAGTTTTCTCGAACGCAGGCGCCGCACCTCCAGGGCAGACCGCTGCACCATCCCCGCAGCCCGTCGCCGCGGCGCCTGCACCTGGTCTGATGGGAGCAGCGTAGATGGGAATTCTCGGCATGATGCTGGCTGGCGCCGCAGAGAGCGGCGGTAACGCGGTATCCGCACTCACAGCAAAGTCCACGCTCCTACAGGAGCAGGCCGCTATCGAGGAGGCACGGGACGCGCGGTTACGCGAGGCAAGGAACACAGACACGATCGCCGCAGAAGGACGCGCGGACACCAGGACGATAGCTACCGAGGGGAGGGCAGAGACCCGAACGATAGCCACTGAAAAGCGCGGGATACTCAACAAAGTGGAAGAGCAAACATCCCTCGCCCCCGGCAGGATGAAAGAACTCAGGGAGATCAGCGAGATCAACGTCGAGCAGGCGAAGAAGATCGCCAAGGCGGCCGCTGAGGTGGATGTGGCCAACGCAGGGAACGCCGACTGGGTTAAGGCCCAGAGGACGATAACCAGCGCGAAGGAGTCGTCAGCTACGCGCGCCTCCGCGGCCGCGAGTATGCAAGAGACAGCGCTCAGAACGCTCCAGGTGGATCAAGCGAGGAAGCTGAAGGATGCTCGTGACGGGTACGTGAAAGCGGTGGCTAGCAAAGATCCCGCCGCCATAGAGCAAGCAAGGGCGACCCAGGACGCACTGGAGAGAACCCTCACGAGTGATACCGCAAGGGCCGCGTCCGCTGCCTCGGTGTTCAGGACCCTGGCCCTAGAGGCCGATAACTTGGACATCAAGGCGTCCGCCATCAAGCCGGCGGATATATCCGGCGAGTACACGGCAGAGCAGAAGGCGGAGATCAAGAACCTCAAGAAGCAGGCGGCCGAAAACAGGAGCATGTCGTTGGGGTACCTGCACGAGTACAACA
>JAUYMQ010000505.1 GCA_030698575.1 Deltaproteobacteria bacterium | reverse complement strand
TGAAATATGAATTCAATTTCAGTTTCTGTCCGGATTTTACAGGGCGGGCACCGGATGTCAAGGTGAATTCGAGATTGACTTCAGTTTCCGCTGGACACCGTCAAGCCCGTGCACTATAGTGGCGTTCAATACGGAACTCCTTGATTTTAAATAGTTTTTCACGTTCGTCCTTCGCTCCGGGAGGCAGCCATGGCATCCGGCAAGCCATCCGCCGCGGCCACCCCGCTCCGCCAGCCGCAGCAGGCGCGGTCGCGCAAGACCCGCGAAAAAATTGTCCAGGCGGCGGAGGATCTCTTCGAGTCGAAGGGCTACGAGGCGACGACGACCAACTCGATTGCCCGCCGGGCCCGGGCTTCCGTGGGCACCTTCTACCTTTACTTTCCGGACAAGCGCGCGGTCCTGACCGAGATTTTCCACAAGGCCGTCGATCAGATCTTCGGCCGGGCGATGGAAGGGCTGAAACCGGAATACTGGGAAAAGGCGGATCTGCGGGAGGGCATCGGGGCGCTCATCGCCGGCGTGCTCGACAGCCGGGATGTGCGACCCGGCATCCAGCGCATTCTTCATGAGCGCTACTTCAAGGATCCCGCGATAAAGACGGCTATGGACGCCATGCTACAGGAAGGCGTGCAGGCCATCCTGGGCCTCATGGATACGCTTTCGGACAGACTTCGCGTGCGGGATCGGGAAGCGGCGGCGTTCGTCATCTATGCGACCGTCGACGCCCTCGCCGCGCGCGTCATGATCGCTGAATCGCCGATCGATCCGAAGCGCCTCACCACGCAGCTCACCGATCTGATCTCCCGCTATCTGTTCGAGGACTGACCAGGCGCCCTCCGGGAGCCTACGTCACCGGATCAGGGTTCGACCGTCACACCGCGCCAGAACGCCACGTGATTCTTGATCTGGCTGGCCGCCTCCTTGGGCTCGGGGTAGTACCAGGCAGCGTCCTTGTTGATCTTCCCGTCGACCTCGATGGAAAAGTAGCTGGCCGTTCCCTTCCAGGGGCATACGGTATGGGTGTCGCTTTCGCGAATGAAGCTCCGGTTCACGGACGCTGCGGGGAAGTAGTGATTGCCTTCGACGACGGCCGTCTCATCGCTCTCCGCGATGACGGCGCCGTTCCAGCTCGCTTTCGGCATGGAGAGTCTCCTCTCGGGGGATCAAGAAGGGAAGGGGGTCTGCTAGAATCTAGTCCAGCGCCCATCCCGCGTCCAGCCTCCCGGCCGCTCCCGCGCGCCCGGCAGCCTTTCCTCGAACAGAGGAGTGAGAGCCCATGAGAAGCTCTGCCGCATTCACCACTGCCCTGGCCCTTTTCGTTCTCACCCTTGCACCCGGTGCAGGCGCCGGAGAGATCGCCGGGAACATCTCGTTTGGCAAATCGTTCTGGAAGCAGTGGGGAGACGGGCGCGCCGAGCTGGCGACCTACGAACTCATCATTCCCCGATACGGCGAGAAGCGCCGGGGCACGGCCGTCTCAATCGTCATTCCGGAAACCTTCTTGAAAAGCCTTCGTGTGAAGGCCGATCGCGGAAAGCACCCTGCCCAGGACGAGTTTCCCGTTCTGAAGATCAACCTCATCGAGGACTTCCCGACGGGCGTCTACGACTACAACCTGATGACCACCGCCTTCACCACCATGGCGCCCGTCGACGGGCGCCCCGCCGGATCCCCCAGCAAGGTAAGCTTCAGCGCCCAGGAGTGGTGCGGGCACGCCTGGAGCCAGTTCCTGTTCGACGCCGGATCGGTACGGTTCGAGGGGCACAGCTACTTCGACGGGGAGGCGGACGAATCGGGGACGCTTTCCTACCCGGCGGCGGGGGTCTCGGAGGACGCGCTGCTTCTTTGGGCGCGCGGCTGGGCCGCGCCACGGGTGGGTCCCGGTGAAAAGGTCGAGGCGCCCGTCCTCACGTCGGCCCGCGTCGCGCGCTTCGCCCACAAGAAAGCCGGCTGGTCGAAGGCGATCTTCAGCCGCTCCGCGAAATCACGCGAGGTCACCGTGCCGGCGGGCACCTTCCAGGCCGACGTGCTCACGGTCAGCCTGGAGGCGGGGCGTAAGTGGACATTCTACGTCGAGCAGGGCGGGGCGCATCGCGTTCTGCGCTGGGAGACGAACGACGGAGAGCATGCCGATCTGATCGCGAGCGAACGACTGAAGTACTGGGAGATGAACGACGCCAGCTTCGTTCCATCGCTGAAGGGCCTGGGGCTCGAACCCCGTCCACCGCGAACGCCCTGACTCGCCCCTGCGCCAGCCGCCCTCCCCGTCATGGGACCGGGAATGCGGATATCTACTCTTTCGCTTGCGCCCTCCGACGATTGCCGCTTCCTCGCATCCGCAGAAAGAAGATCAGCGTCGCCGCAATTCCCGCAGCGGTCGCCCAGGCCCCCTCGCGGGGGCCGGGGTAGTGCGCTTCGATGGCAAGCATTCCCCCGGGGAGATCGGCGCGGTTGAACTCGACGTCCCCCTGCGCCGCGCCAGCGCGGATGGGTGCGTTGTACCGGAAGGCGGGGAGGTGGGGGAGATTGAGGCGCACCGTCGCCGCCGGACCCGCAGGCGGGTAGGCGAGAACGAGACTGTCGCCGGTCATGGCAACCAGGCGCTCGGGCGGCGGCGTGGTGATCGACCGCCGCATGCCGGCCGGGCCGTTCTCGAGCGCGTTCTGAATCACGATGTCTTCGAGGCAGTTCGCGATCCAGTAGCCTTGCCGGAGGAGCAGGGCCCGGTCCTCGGGTTTCGTGAATATGATCAGACCGCTTTTCACCCACACCAGTTCCGGAGGATCCGGGCGCGGCAGCGGCGGGTAGATGGCGAGCCCCTGCGATCGGGGGAGCGCCTCGATGTTCCAGACCATCAGCGCGGCCTGTACCAGGATCGGCCCGCAGGCGAGCATCGCGAGCAGGGCGCCAAAGGGCTTCCGAAGGCGCGCGGTCCCCTGCCGCGTCCAGGCCACAGCGCAGGCGCTCAGGATCGCCAGGCCGAAGAGCGTCAGCACGTGGTAGCGGTCGAAGGCGCGCACCCCGTTGACGACGGGGACGTGCGGAAAGAGCGATCCGGGCCCCCAGGGGTGATTGTTGCCAAGGGCTAGCGTGACACCGGCCAGGACGAGGAGCGAAGCGTAGCCCACGGTCGCGCCGGGCCGCGGCGCGCCTTTCGGTCCCGCCCCGTGACTCCTCAGCAGGACCAGGGCGCCCAGCGCCAGGAGCCACGGCACGGGCCCTACGAAAGCGTTGTAACCGGCCGCGGCGTAGACCTCCCAGGGCTCGGTCGTGTAGGGGCCGAAGTTGTCCGGGATCAGCCTCACGGTGTTGAAAAGCACCCGCGCGAGAGTGTGAAGCTCTCGGGAAGCACGCCCTCGCGCGGATGGGCGAGCTGCCAGTACAACGGCGGCAGGATGCGGTAGGCCGAAAGCCAGAGCCCGAGCCCGTGCGCCACGACGACCGCGCCCGCCGCCCCCATGCAACGGGCGGCGCCGAAGCCGCGCGCCGCGCTCACGAGCCGGAACAGCGCCAGCAGGGCGAACGCCGGGTAGAAAAAGAAAACGCCGTGCGGCAGTCCCGCGGTGAAGAAGAGAAAGGAAACGAGCGTGAGGCCGGCCAGAGCGCCCAGCCCCCGACCTCCGGCGAGGCGCGTGTCGAGGGCCCGCTCGAACAGCAGCATAATGAGCGGGAGCAGGTGGAAGAAGGCGAAGGTGACCTGCCCGACGTTGAACCGCATGGAGAAGTAGCCGTTGAGCGTGTAGATCCACGCGCCGGTGAAGGCCCCAAGGCGGCTTCCGGTCCAGTTCCGCAGCAACACGAAGGAGGCTGCGAAACCCACGGCGGTGAGCGTGATCCAGACTGCGATGATGGCCTGGTTGGGAGGGAGCAGATAGACGAACAGGCTGGGCCAGGTGTACGCCCAGCTCGAGGGGATGGCCAGCTCCGGGCGCCCGCCGCAGAACAGGTAGTTCCAGGTGGGAACGGTTCCATGCTCGAACAGATAGATGCGCAGCGAGCTGATCATGCCCGCCATGTAGTCCCAGTCGTGATGAAGCGACAGGTCGGCGAGCGGCTCTTCGGCTGTCCAGGCGCGAATGATCTCTGCCATCGTTGCCCCTACCAGTTGGGCAGACCCGACGCGCGTGGATCCGCCCGGGATGCGATGCCGCTCGATTCGAACCACTCGAGGGTGCGGCCGATCCCGGTCCGGATGCCGATCTGCGGGGCGAAGCCGAAAAGCGCGCGCGCCCTGGCGATGTCGGCGAAATGGCGGCGCACGTCGCCGGGGCGGGGTTCGGCGCGCTTCACGCCTCTGTCCTTGTGCCCCATCAGTTCCGCCAGGATCTCGGCGATCTGCAGGATCGACACTTCCTGCCCGTAGGCCACGTTCACCACGTCGCCGACCAGCGCGTCGCATTCCGCCGCG
>JAUYMQ010000502.1 GCA_030698575.1 Deltaproteobacteria bacterium | reverse complement strand
CCGCATCTCCTCGTCGAGCTTCTCCTGCTCCTCCAGCCGGTCAATCGTGGCCTTCAGAGCCTTTGCCTCGTCGCGGAGAACGTCGTAACTCTGCGTCTCCTCGGCGGTGAGCGCGCGGCCCTCGGCGCGGGCCTTCTCGAGAATCTTCCCGGCAGCGGTGAGCTTCTCGGCCCGCTTCTGCCGCAGTTCGGTTGCATCCATCGTCGCAACAGGCATGTTCATCTGCCCCTTTCGGCTTCTCTACACGCGAAGAAACCGCCAAGAGGCGGCTTCTGGTCGATAATGCGGGTGGTCGCCGGCCCCTACTCCAACAGTGCCAGCTCCAACTCTCTCTCCAGCAGCGAGAGGTCGTTCACAGCATCATCCTCCTCTGCGGGAATTGTGTCATCATGGCCCGGATCAGACCGGGCAGAAACCTCCGTCGTTTGGTAGGCGGGGTATGTAGCGGGAGATACATCGTAAAGACGGGCCGAGAAGATTTCCCTCTCCGCAATCTCGGCCTTGAAGTTCCACTTCTCGCCGTCTGGGTCGGTGACGGCAAACCCGAAGCTGCCACCGTCCACATCGCCCCGGTCGATAGTCTCCTGAATCCATCCCGACCAGTCGGGGGGAGACGCCGAGAAGAACAGGCCCGTGCCGTCCTCTCGCAACTCCAGGGTGCTGCCCTTGGGGTTCTTGGTGCGGCCGAGCACGAGGTTGCGGTCGTGGTTCCAAAGGCAGCGGACGTCGTCGCTCTCGATGGCGTCCTTGAACGCGCCGGGGTGGATCTTCTCCTTGAACCGTACCCGGCGAACGGGATCGAACATGACGACGCTCCACTTGTCGAAGACAGCGGCGTGACCTTCGATGCGGGCGGGGGCCCCGTTTTCGCCGGGTACAACCCGCACTTCCACACCCGCCACCTGCCGGCGCTCGACCTTCTCCTCTTCTCTCTCCTCGGCACGGTCCAGAGCGGCGCGCAGGGCGTCTCGGAGGTCGAAGGTGAGGGGATAGGATGAATCGGACTCGGGCGAGCGGCGCTCGGGGAGATCGAGCGAAGTGTTGCGCCGCTCCCAGGCCGGTGCGTTCTTCAAGTAGGGGTAGGCGCGCACATCGAAGCTGCGACCGTTGACCACCAGGGCGTGGTCCTCGCAGCGAACGTCGATCTCCTTGGACGTGTCGATCTCGTCAACGAACCCCAGTTCTAGCATGCGTTCGCTGTCCATCCAGGTCTCTTCGTTCATGAGACGCGCAATCTCGTCTTTGGGGAGCCCCATCTTCACGCTGTAGGCCCCGATGATCGACTTCTGGATCTCATCCAGCGTGTCGGCCTCTTTGCGGAAGTCCTTCGCCTCACCCATGGCCCACGTCCACGCGTTGTGGAGCATACCCATACTGTTGGGGTAGGCGATGACGTGATCTCCGGCAACCGCGACGATAGAGGCGCCCGACGCGGCCAGACCGTCGATGTAGACCCACGTCTCGGCCTTGTGGCGGCGAATCAGGTTGTGGATGGCGTTGGAGGCGAACACCTCGCCGCCAGGCGAATTGATGAACACGTTGAGACGCCTGATGTCCCCCAGCGCGTCCAGCTCCCGCTTGATCTGCTTGGGCGTGATGTCGTCGAAAAACAATGCCCAGAGCGAGCCGTCGCTGGCGATAGGGTCGTACAGGTACAGCTCGCCCACCGAACTGTCGCCTTCGGCCTGGCGCACTTCCCACCATCGGTTCATGTCGTCACTCCCCAGCAGGCCAGCGGAAACCGCCCGCGATAGCCACTCTGTTCGCGTGCCCGTTCGTGTGAGCGCGATTGTTCGGGCTGCCTTCGTCTGTCGGTTCAGTCGCCGGATCATCGCCGCCCGGTTCGTCCATACCCAGCGAACCGGCTTCCTCTGCCAACGTCATGTTGCCTGGGATCAGGTAGAGATCGCCGCTCGGGCCGATGTCATCTTGATCTTCAAGATCGCGCACATCGTTCGCGCTCAGCCAACCCCAGTTGCGGCCGATGGCGTAGGCACGGTAGCGAGAGAGCGTATCGCCCCGGAGAAGTCCTTCGGCGATGTGCCGGACGAAGTAGCCTTCTGCTCTCTCTCTCTCGGACAGGAGCTGCATTTCGATGGCTTGTTCCCACCGCACGAACCAAGGACGCAAACTATGAACAACGGTGTGAATGGCAGCATGTTCCACATTGGAAAAAGTTGCCCTGGAATAATCTTGCAGTATGTACGGCGAGACGTTGAAGATTCTCGCCGCTTCCACCACCTGGAACGTCCTGCCCTCCAGGAACTGGCTGGCCTCGTTGTTATCGGCGATGGACTGGTAGTCCACGCCTTCTTCGAGGATCGCGATGCGGTGAGAACGCTTCAGGCCGCCGTATATCTCCTGCCACGACTCGCGCATGTTTTTCTTGGCGGGATCACTCACCGCGCCCGGATGCTTCAACACCGCTGCCGGCCGCGCCCCATTGGAGAAGAACCGACTCCCGTAGGTCTCCATCGCTTTGCCGAGACCAATGGCGTCGCGGTTCGTCTGTATCGGGCTCAGGCCCACCAAGCCATTGAGCGAGAACCCAGACAGGCGAAAGACATTCCTGGCGGGCAGAACCGCCTCGATGCCCTTGCTGGGGATGCGGGTTCGATACTGCAGCTCGCCCGTTTCCTTGTTCCGCTCGGCTCGTGTCAGAGCGGGATTCAGCGGCCACAGACCCACCACATCGCCCGCGCCGTTGAACTCCTTCTCGGCGTATCCCGTGCCCCAAAGGAGCGCGTGGGCTTGCAACGTCTCCCGCAGTGACATGGCCGTCATTTCGCTGTTACCCATGCGCTGCAGAACGTTGTACAGAGGCTTCTCCCGCGCGGCCCGCTTGCGCCGCTCGCCCATTGCCTGCTGCAACTTGAGGGGGAGGCCGCCGACGGCTTGGCCGTAGAACGTCACCGCCGCCCACACCGCCGTCGACGAGAGAGAAGATTCCTCATCGATCTTGTTGCCCGCCTCGGTCTCCTCGCCGCCAAGAAGGCCGGTAAGCCAGGCGCGCGGCCAGGGCTGGAAGCCGATGTCGTCCCGCGTCTCCAGCAAGCTGGCGAAAATCCCCATCCGCTACCGCCCCTCCTTTCGCCGCGCCACTTCCCGAGCCGCCTCGCGGTTCGCCGCAACGACCCCCAGCAGCAGGAAGATCGCGCCCGTCCCCGCGTACGCCAACCACGGCCATTCATGGTGCAGGCCGTAGAAGACGCCGGCCAGACCCGCGAGAATGAGCAGATCGGCGATGGAGACGGCACGGATGATGTGGCGCGAGATCACTCCGGGCGCGAGCAGGAGGAACAGGAGGAGACCCTTGGCTGATCTGCCGATGCGGCGCAGCATGGGGTGCCTCCTTAGATGGCCGAGAAACCCTGCGTCTCGTAGATCGACGGCTTCGGCTTCTCGTGCCGAACGGCTCGGTCAAGCGCCATCACGCTCGCCACAATGCCGTCGATCTTCTCCCGGCTCTTGCTCTTGCTCGGCTTCAGATTGCCCGCTGCATCCTGCTCGACCATGACGTTTGACGCCATCCAGCGTAGCACCGGGTTGCCGCCGTGCGCCAGTTGCTTTCCGAGGACCAGCTTTTCGAGTTCCTTGGTCGGGGCGCTCATGCTGGCGAACCCCTGCCCCATCGGGACGACCGTCATGCCCTGCTCAGCCAGGTCCAGGCTGATCTGCGTGGCGCCCCAGCGGTCAAACGCGACCTCGGCGATGTCGAACTGCTGCGCCGCCATGTCGATGGTCTGCATGATGGCGCCGTAGTCGATCACGTTGCCAGGGGTGGCCTCGATCAGCTTCTCCCGCACCCATACGTCATAGGGGACGCGGTCCCGCTCGGAGCGCTTCTTCATGGCCTCTTCGGGGATCCAGAAGTAAGGGGCCAGCTTGTACAACTCGCCGTCCTCTTCGGGAGGGAACACCAGCACGAACGCAGCAATGTCCGTCGTCGTCGCAAGGTCGAGCCCGCCGTAGCATCGCCTGCCGGTCAGTCCCGCCGCGTCCACCGGGCCGTCGCAGGCGTCCCACGACTCCATGGTCAGCCAACGTGTCTCCTGCTCGGTCCAGAGGTTCAGGCGCAGGCGTTTGAACGTGTTCTCCAACGCCGGGACCTCTGCGGCCCGCTTGTAAGCTGCCGTGAACGCGTCCATACTGACCGTGATCCCGAGACTCGGATTCGCCTTGCGCCACGTCGCCTCATCGTGCCAGTCGTCCTTTTCGTCGGCGGCATAGATCGCCGGCAGGAACTCGGGGTCCTCGATCACGCCGTCTCGCACCTTGCGGGCGTAGTCGTGGACCTCCCAGCAGATCGAATTCCGGTCGTAGCCTGCCGTCGTGATGAAGAAGAAGATGGGTTGGGTTCGGGCGTCACCGCTGCCTTCGGTCAGCACATCGTAGAGGTTGCGATCGGGCTGCGCGTGCAGCTCGTCGAACACCACCGCATGGACGTTGAAGCCGTGCTTCGTGTGCGCTTCCGCCGAGAGAACCCGGTAGACGCTCGCCGTGCCCGGCACCACAATGCGCTTCTGGCTGTCGATGATCTTGCAGCGCTTGCCCAGCGCGGGGGATTGCCGAACCATCTGCGCCGCCACGTTGAAGACGATGCTCGCCTGGTCCCGATCAGCTGCTGCGCTGTAGCACTCAGCACCCGGTTCGCTGTCCGCGAACAGGGCGTAAAGCGCGATGCCGGCCGCGAGCTCCGACTTACCCTGCTTCTTCGGGACCTCGACGTACACCCGGCGATACTGGCGCGTGCCGTCGTCTCGCAGCGTGCCGAACAGCGGGCGGACGATCTGCTCTTGCCATGGCAGCAAATCGAAAGGGACGCCCGCCCAGCGCCCCTTCGTGTGCTTGAGGTTTCGGAAGAAGGCTACGGCCCTATCAGCATGGGCCTCGCTGTAGGGCATTCACTTCACCCACCGAGTAGTGCGTCCATGTCGTCTTTCGTTGTCTCGCCCTTGACAGTGATCCGGCCACGAGACGCGGCCCCGATACCGAACTCCCCGCCGATCAGGCGCATGTCCTTACGGGCGTTCTCCACGGTGATCGAGACCTTGCGGTAGTCATCGTCCAGAGGTTGCAGCTTGCGAAGCGTCTTCGTGGCTCGGCGCCACTGGCTGTAAGCATCGCAGAAGGTCGCGAACAGTTCGCTGTCGGCTTCGGTTAGTGTGCCGATCCGTTCCAGAATCGGCGCGAGCCGCTTCCACGCCTCTTTGCCGTAACGGTCCAGACTTTTCGGTGTCTCTCCGGCAACGGGCTTGGGCTTGGGCTCGCTCTTGGAGTGGCGATCCTTGCGCGCCGTCCCTTCGAGAATGTGCAAATGCGTCGGCTTGTTGTTTCTTGCGCCGCCCTTCGGCATTTGCAAACCCTCCCGGTCGGGAAGTCTCTGGCTGACAAAGTTCGCACGAGCC
>JAUYMQ010000491.1 GCA_030698575.1 Deltaproteobacteria bacterium | reverse complement strand
CCGAGAGGAGCTCCTCTCGGGTGCAAGTGATGCATTATTACTCCGGTTCATTGGTATTATTTGGACTGATTAACGTACTTTTTCCCGGCGTTGACATACATATTTATATTTGTTATTTCTGTGTTAAGTCAACATGATAAGTCGTGTCGTCCAATCGCCAAGTAATGCAGTTTATTATGCCGTTTTCTGTACCGTTTTTTGCGGTTCCCTAGCGGCTAGGGCAAGCCGCCAGAACAGCGACAAAAGTGAGCTTGATTAATGGACTCCTATGCTTACACGCCCAACGAAATCATTCTCGCCGATCGGCATTGGCGCACGATGCCCCGATTCTGGACAAAGCGTTCCCGCTCGCTTGCTGCGACAGTGGCGGCCCTTGCCTTGGTTCCCATCGGGATCTTCAATGCCTCGGACGTGGTCGCGCAGGAGCTGGAGAGTTTCGCGATACTCAGCGGGCAAACGATCACCAACACGGGCCCAACCACCATCCTCGGCAATATCGGCGTCTTTCCCGGCAGTACCTTCACGGGAGCCGGAAGTGTCACGCAGACCGGCGAGACCTATCTCGCCACCGCGTTGGCCGGGCGCATGCAGGACGACCTGACCACTCTCTACAACGTGCTGGCGGGGCGACCCACTTCGGCGGGCGGCAACCTGACAGGCCAGGAACTTGGCGGACTCACCCTGCAGCCCGGCGTCTACAATTTCGACACCTCGGCCGGACTTTCCGTTGGCCAGACCCTCATACTTGACGGCAACGGCGATCCGAATGCGGTCTTCATCTTCAACATAGGCTCCACGCTGACGCTTGGGACCGGGTCGACGGTACAACTCGTCGGTGGTGTCGAAGGAAGCAATGTATTCTACAGGGTGGGCAGTTCGGCGACCCTGGGAACGGCCTCGGTCATGGAGGGACAGATCGTTGCGCTGACAAGCATCTCGCTGCTGACCGGCGCTGTGATCGACTGCGGTGCTGCCCTTGCACGCAATGGCTCGGTCACACTCGATACAAACACGATCCAGATATGCGATCTAGCGGCCCCACCGATAACCCCGCCGATAATCCCGGTGATCACCCCGGTGGTCACCCCGCCGACGCCGCCGGGGGTCACCCCGCCGACGACGCCGGTGGCCATCCCGCCGGCCAACCCCGTGGTCGTCGCCGAGGCGCTTGACGATTTCGTTGCAGGTGGCGGCACCCTGCCGCCTGGCATCGCAATCCTGCCGCTGGTCCTGACCCCGACCGAACTGGCGGACGTGCTGGCGGAGCTCTCCGGCGAGGTCGGTACCGGGGTATCGCCATCGGGAATGCAAGCCATGAACGCCTTCATTGATCTCACGCTCAGCGATAGAAGCGGTCCGATGATGACGATCGCGCCGCCGCCGATACCACCGCAGCCAGCGCCCCCCGCAACGGTTAGCGTGTTGGGCTACGGACCGGGAGACGTTCCTGCCAGTAATCTACCTTTCTCCGGTTCGTACACGGCATTGCCCCAGCAGACCTGGGGCATATGGGTGGCCGGGTTTGGCGAACGCAGCGTGACCAAGGGCAGCGCCACGCTTGGAACCCATAGGCGTACATCCGAACTGCTCGGCGGCGCGCTGGGCGTCGACTACTATCTGGATCCTGACACCACCATTGGATTTGCCGTGGGCGTGAGCGGCACGCGCTTTGGTCTGAGCGACGATTTCGGCAGCGGCACCATGACCACCTATCATGCAGGCATTCATGCCCGCCGGGAATTCGATGCCGCCTATCTCGCCGGGGCGCTCGCCTATGGCTACAGTGATGTATCGACCCATCGCACGGTGACCATTGCAGGCATCGACCGCTTCGCGGCGGATTTCGATGCGCACAACGTTGGCGGGCATATCGAGGCCGGATACAGGCTCGGCTGGATCACTCCATACGCGGCCCTGCGGGGACAGTCGCTGCGAACACCTGCCTACAGCGAAACGACGGTCGCCGGTGCGTCGACCTTCGCCCTCGACTACGCGGCGCGGACGGCGACCTCACTGCGCAGCGAACTGGGTGCGGAAGTGGAATGGTCCGATACCGTAAATGAGGATACGACGCTGGTGTTGCGCCTGCGTGGCGCATGGGCGCATGAGTTGAGTTCCAAAACAGACGTCAACGCCTCGTTCCAGAGGGTGGCCGGCCCCAGCTTCACGGTGGCCGGAGCCAAGCCGGACAGGGACTCGCTTCTGCTGTCCGCGGGCGCTGAAGTCAGAACGCGCGATGGGTTCTATGTTGCTGGATCGCTCAACAGCAGTTTTGCAAGCAATGCGTACACTTATGGCGGTGCGATAAAGCTGGGCTACACTTGGTAGCGCCACCTCGTCGAGAGCGAACGCGAGGGAATGTCATGCGGGCTGTCTGCCGCTCTCTTGTCATGGTCATAGTTGGCGGGCTTGGCCTGGCCGCCATTACCGCCGCGAGCGCTTCCGAACTTGTGCCGTTCCAAGACAATGTTGAGCCGGGAACGATCATCGTGCGAACCGGCGAACGTCGTCTCTACCTCGTGCTCGGCGACGGACAGGCATTGCGCTATGTCGTCGGTGTGGGGCGACAGGGGGCGCAATGGACCGGCGCGTCCTCCATTGAGGGCAAGTTCATCCGTCCCCACTGGGCTCCGCCGCCGCAGCTTAGGCGCAACCGGCCGCAGCTTCCGGCGGTGATCCTCAGCGGTTCGCCATCGAATCCGATGGGCGCTGCCGCCATGACGCTGGCCGGGGGCTCATACGCAATTCACGGAACCAATAGGCCTGAAACGATTGGCGGTTTCGTTTCTGCCGGCTGCATCCGTATGTAC
>JAUYMQ010000456.1 GCA_030698575.1 Deltaproteobacteria bacterium | reverse complement strand
GAGAGGAGGAAATCCTCGCCGCCTTCCTCCAGGAGTGCGATCGCGCAGGCCACGACTTCCGGATCGAACTGCGTCCCGGCGCATCTCCGCAACTCGGCGATCACCCGATCGGGCGGGTAGGCGCTCCGGAAGGGGCGGTCGTTCGCCATCGCTTCGATCGCGTCCGCCACGCCGATGATCCGGGCGCCCAGGTCGATCTCGCTTCCCTTCAGGTTATCCGGATAACCGCGCGGATCCCCGTCGAACCATTCATGGTGGTTGCGAATCATCGCCAGGATGTCCCGGAGCCACGGCACGCCCGCCAGCATGTCCGCTGCAATCACGGGGTGGCGCTGCATCCCGCGCCTCTCCTCGTCCGAGAGCGGCCCCCTTTTGTTCAATATTTCTGCACGGATCCCGATCTTGCCGACGTCGTGGAGGAGTCCGGCGACGTGCAGGCGCCTGACCTGCGCCTCTTCCAGCCCCATGCGCCGGGCGATCAGCCCCGTGTAGATTGCCGCCCGCTCGGAATGATTGGCGGCGCACTGGTGATGGGCATCTATTGCGCTCATGAGGGCTTTCAGCGTCCCGATGTAGGCGACGCCGAGTTCGGCGTTCCTTCTCGACAGTTCCTCGGTCCGCTCCGCCACTTTTGCTTCGAGATTCTGGTGAAGGTCCTTGAGCTGCAGGTTCTGCTCATGAGTGAGATGGTTCAGGCGCTTGATCTCGCCCTTGAGCGCGTACAGGTCGAGCGCCTCCCGGACGGTCGCACGGATCTCGTCGTCGTTCCAGGGTTTGGTGATGAGCCGGTATATCTCTCCCCGGTTGATGGCTTCCACCGCGATAGCCATTTCCGAATTTCCGGTCACGAGTATGCGGATGGCTTCCGGCCACTTCTCCCTCATCGTGGAGAGAAGATCCACGCCAGTCATGCCGGCCATCCGATGATCGCTCACGACGACTTCGATGCCACCTTCCTCCATTCGCTTGAGGGCTGCGGCGCCGCTCTCGGCCGTATAGAGATCAAAGTCCTCCCCCCTGAACAGGCGGCGGATCGCCTTCAGGATGTTCGGTTCGTCATCGACGAACAGCACACCTGGCTTCATGAGTTCCCCTTGGGGCGCCGAAGAGCGGGATGCCCAGAGGCGGTTCAGGCGCCTGTTCTCCGTCCGCGCCGGAACGCGCGGCGGTGGACGCCATGTGAATTCATCTTTCTGTACAAGGTGCTCCGGCCTACCCCAAGCATGGTGGCCGCCGCGATGACGTCACCGTCACACAGCGAGAGCGCCTGTTCGATCGTGTGCTTTTCACAGCCCTTCAGCGAGAGTGAGCCGCCGCCCGCTCCGAGTGCTTCCTGGCGAGATGACTCCACGATTTTCTCCGGCAGATCGTCCGTTCCGATCGTCGCACCACCGGTCAGCGCCACGGCGTAGCGCAAGCAGTCCTCCAGTTCTCGCAGATTGCCGGGCCATTCGTACCGGCAGAGCAGATTCAGCGCGGCCCTGTCCATCCCCTTCGCGTCCGTCCCGTCCGTCCCGAAACCGCGGAGGAAGTGCCGAACGAACGCAGGGATCTCTTCGCGGCGATCCCGCAACGGGGGGAGTCTCAACGAGTCGGCCTTCAGCCGCCGGTACAGGTCCCCCTCGAATTTCCCCTGCTGAACCTGAAGATCGAGATCGTTGCTCGTGGACGCGATGATCCGGGGCTGTTCGGTTCGTGCGCCGGCGCCCTGCATGAGCGCCTCCTCCTGGGCTTCGAGCCGGGCCAGCATCTCCCGCTGGGCGTCCCCCCTCAGCCTGTCGATCGCTTCGAAGAAGATGGTTCCGCGGCCCGCCCGGGCGAAGACGTCCTCGATCGACGTTGCGCCCGCGCCGGACCGCTCGCCGTTCCCGGCCGCGGCTCCCGCGGCCCCCGACGGCTGGATCTCGATGCAGTGGACGCGGATGAACGGCTCGTCCCGCCTCGGCCCGGCCAGGTGCATGGCCCTGGCCATCGTCCCGCGGCCGGTTCCCTCCTGGCCCTCGATCAGCACGTAGGCATTCGTCCGGGCCAGTTCCGCAACGCGACGCAGGATCTCGCGCATCGCGTTCGAGGTGCCGACCAGACCTCCTGTCCCGTCCCCTTCCCCGGACTCAATGTCGAGCTGGCGCAACCGGCCGAGGAGCCAGCGCCGCTCGACCGCCCGCCGGGTGGTCAAAAGGATAGATTCGGAGGGTGCGGCGAAAGGCTCGACGAAATCGATCACGCCTGCCGTCGCCCAGGCGAAGGCGTTGCCGAGTGAATCGGAGGGTGAGACGAGAACGATCTGCAGGTCGGGTTGAAGCGCCCGCAGCTCGCTGATGAGGGCGCGCCCCTCCGCAGCCTTGCTGCCGGCGTATAAGATGATCACGTCGGGGTTCTTCACGCGCACGGCGTCGCAGAGGTCGACAGATCCCTCGCCAGGGATGACCCGGTGACCTTCCGCGGAAAGCGCATCGGCGAGCGCGCTCGCCCACGCCGCTTCTCCACCGGAAATCAGCAAGCGCCCCCGATCGGGCGGCGCGTTTGTCGAGCTTTTCTTGATCATGTCCTTATGGCCCCGGCTCCCGGCAAACGAGAACTGGCTCCGGCGGCCAGGCCGGGCGTTTCCGCGGGAGCTTTTTCCTGGAGGGTTTTTCGGCTGATCGGGGGCTCGCCTTGAGCCCGCCGTAACGACTTCCCGGATTCAGGACAGGTTGCTTGATCTGGCGCGATCCCCCCCCTATACTCGGGCTTCCTCAAGCGCCCGTGCTCTCTATCCATCGCCCCCGGGAGTCGTTCATGGCGGCTGCGTCCATCGGCCATCCGGACTTTTCCGACTCCCCGCACCCGCTGAACCTGCTTGTTCTCGATGCCGACGAGGCGACGCGAAAGCTTCTCGAGCGACACCTGACGGCCTCCGGCCACATCCTCCACCTGGCGGATCGGGCCGAAGAGGCCCTCTCGCTCATGGCCTCGGGCCCGCTCGACATGCTCCTCCTGGGGCTTCCGCTCTCCGACGCGGACCCCCTCGAAGTGATGCGCAGCTTCCAGGAAAGGCACCGGGACGGGCAGATCCTCATAGTGTCGGACCAGGCGCACGTCGAGCTGGCGGTCAAGGCCCTGCAGGCGGGCGCCTTCGACGTCCTGCTGAAACCCCTCGAGCCCATCGATCGCATTCAGCGACGGATCGCAATCGCCGCGGAGTATCGCCGTCTCTCGCGCGAGCGATTCATGCTGAACCGGGAGAACCAGACGCTCCGGGGCCAGGTGAAGACGAAGTACCGGTTCGACGGCATCATCGCGCCGAGCCAGGCGATGCAGGGCGTCCTTCGGCAAGTCGAGAAGGTGGCCGAGGCCGACAGCACCGTCCTGATCCTGGGAGAAAGCGGGACAGGCAAGGAGCTGATAGCCCGGGCGATCCACTACAACAGCCCCCGCCGGAATCATCTTCTTGTCGCGGTCAATTGCAGCGCCATTCCGGCCACCCTTCTCGAGAGTGAACTGTTCGGCCATGTGAAGGGGGCCTTCACGGGGGCGATCAACTCTCGGATCGGGCGCTTCCAGATGGCCGACGGAGGCACGATCTTTCTCGACGAGATCGGCGACATGCCGCAGAACCTGCAGGTGCGGCTTCTGCGGGTGCTCCAGGAGCACGAAATCTCGCCGGTCGGCGCGGGCCGCACCGTCAAGGTCAACGTCCGGGTGATCGCAGCCACGAACGTCGATCTCGATGCCGCGGTCCGGGAGCGGCGTTTCCGGGAGGATCTCTATTACCGCCTGAACGTCATCCCGATCGTCCTGCCGCCTCTCCGGGAACGGCCGGAAGAGATACGAGCGCTGGCGTCTCACTTCCTCGAAATTCATAACGCTGACAAGGGGAAGGCCGTCAAGGGCATCGCCGAAAGCGCGCTGGAGCTGCTGGAGGCTTACGACTGGCCGGGCAACGTCAGGGAGCTGGAGCACACGCTGGAGCGAGTTGTCGTCATGAAGGGAAACGGCGAGATTGGCCCGGCGGATCTTCCAGAGCGTATCCGATTCTCGGGGGACAACCGCGCGAAGCGATTCCGCATCGAGATTCCCGAAGACGGGATCTTTTTCACAGAGATCGTCCGGGACTTCGAGAACGACCTCATTCTGCAGGCCCTGGAGCGCACGCGCTGGAACAAGAACCAGGCAGCTGCACTTCTCGGGCTCAACCGCACGACACTCGTCGAGAAGATCAAGAAGAAGCGGCTCAGGCCTTCCCCCCCTTCGCGACCATAGCGTCGCTCGCTCCCGCCCGGGGTTCCGCCCCGCGATCGCCGACCCTGCACCCCATCTGGTTGCACCAGCCGGTTACGACCCCGTGATCGGGATTTCATCCCGCAGACGGGAGAACGGCCCAGCTCCGGGAACACGTCGGGGCTCCCCGGTACAAGGCTGAACTCGCCAAAGGTCATTTCGGTACAATCTCGTACCTCAGCGCCAAAATTCGTCAATTCGATGACACAGATTGTTGTCCCCTGGGCCGCCCGCCGTCATTTTTTCAGCCGCTCTGTCTCCCGTTCGGGAACCGGACTCACCAACCGCGCTGCGGGGAACAATCCCGTAATCAAACGGAAATTCGGGGTGGCTCCCGCCGGGTCCCGGCAACCGGGTTTCCCTGATTCGGCCCGCCCGTAAGCCCGCGTCGTTCATTGGCATACCGATTGCAACCTTCGCCTTCGCACGCGCCCAAAGGCCCCCAGGAGAGGCCGCCCCCCGAGGGGGGAGCCGCTCCGCCGGACGGCATCCGCAATCCCGAGAGCGGGACGACGCGGTCCGGCAATCCAGTTCGGCGTTCGCGCCGAACACTGCATCCTGGTTCGGAGAGACACGATGAACGCTGAGCCCAAGCGCCACCGGTCAGAGACGGAGAGCATGAGCCAGACCACGCGAGACCGGCTCATCATGGAGCACGCCCCCCTCATCAAGTACATCGTGAACCGCATCGCCCAGCGCCTTCCATCGCACGTTGATCTCGATGATCTCATCAACACCGGCGTCATCGGCCTCATGGATGCCATCGAGAAGTACAATCCCGAGAAGAACTGCAAATTCAAGACCTACGCCGAGTTCCGGATCAAGGGCGCCATTCTCGATCAACTCCGTTCCCTCGACTGGGTTCCCCGCTCCGTCCGGCAGAAGAGCCGCAAGATGGAGGCTGCCTACAGCAACATGGAGCAACGGCTCGGAAGAGCCGCCTCGGACGAGGAAGTGGCGGACGAGATGGGAGTCGAGATCAGGAAGTTCCACGAGATGCTGAACCAGGTTCGCGGAATCTCCGTAGTGAACCTGGACGAGGTGCGCAGCGCGAGCGACCTCGAGAAGAAAAACTTGATCGACGTCCTCGAGGACACGACGGGAGAGGACCCCGCGATGGCCCTCAACGTCGAGGAGATGAAGAAGATCGTCGCAGAGTCAATCGGGATGCTGCCCGACAAAGAGAGGCTCGTCATCTCGCTCTACTACTACGACGAGCTGAACATGAAGGAGATCGGCAAGATCCTCGACATCACCGAGTCGCGCGTCTGCCAGATTCACACGAAGGCGATCCTCCGGCTGCGCGGAAAGCTCAAGAGCTCACTCGACAAGTAGAGGCTGCCCGATTTCCTGCTAAAAATCGCTCAAGACGCAGTCCGGCCCGGGGGCATTCCCCCCCGGCGGCCGGCTTTTTTTTGCGTTCAAGTCATGCTACAACCGCACCGATGACTGGATTGGCGGTCTTCGCCCGGGGGGGCGTATAGTCGACCGCCGACACACGGAGCCACGAAATGAGCCATCGATCCAAGCCACGGCGGGGCCCAAATTCCCCGAAACCAGCGTCGTCCCATACACCTCATCCGAGCAAGGCCAACGGCGGGAACGGAAACGGCTGGCACCTCGGATCTGCCGGCGCCGGCGAGGCACGGCCCACCAACGGGTCTGCCAACGGCAACGGCGCCTTCGAGAAAGGCCTTCAGAAGCGGGCCGGCGAAACGGCGAGGAGCGCGCCCGACGTCCGCGAGGACCTGGTCGCGCACTACCGCCAGATCATCGCTGAGGGGCGGTATCACCCCGACCCCGAGGAAATCGCCGAGCGGATGATTCGCAAGGGCCTTCTGCGGGACATCTGACCGGCCGCTCCTCAGGAATCCTCTCCCTGGGCGATAACTTCGCCCGGAATCACGCCGTCGCAAATGGCTTGTTCGAGCAGCCTGACAGCTGCACGCATGTCGTTCGCCCGCACGCCGACCCGGAATCCTGAAAGCGGCCCGATTGCCATGGGGTAGACGCTCACCACGTTGCTTCGGACGAGGGCGTCGATGCCGAACTGGGCCAGATAGTCCCGGACGAGCGGGGCCGCCCAGGACTCTGCTGCCGTGTAGATGTCGACGAAACGCTCCATCCTCGTTCCCCGGTGGGGGGCCCTTGCGGGCGAAAATCCCTGTGCTTCAGCCTCTTTTTGGCCTCTTCCTGGCCCGGCGACGGCCGCGCCGGGATCAAGGCATGCCGCTCAGGCCGACAGCTTGACAGCCGAAAATTCAGCGTGCTAGCACGGTTCCATCGGCCCATCCGGGCGGCCCTGCCCCCGCGGAAGAAAAACTCAATCCTCACGCGCTGAAGGACGATAAGCAAGCTGCAGGGGGCACCCCCGCCACCGGCACAATGGGCCTCCCCTCGGGGACCCGCTGACGGAGGGCCCCGGAGGCCGATCCGCGTTTCATTTGACCTGTTTGACTAGAATGGATTATCCGCTCCTCCCCCGTTCCCCCGCTCGGGGCCTGGAGCCGCCGGCCGACGACCGAAGGTTCTCCGATAGCGCAACTGCGTTAAATTCGTAGAGCAGGCGTCGGGCGCATGACGGGAGAGACCATGGCGCGAAAAGTTCTCGTGGCTGACGACAGCGTGACGATCCAGAAGGTGGTGGGACTCACCTTCGCGAACGAGGATATCGAGCTTTCGTTCGTCGACAACGGCGAGGATGCGATCACACTCGCCCGGAAGCTCCGTCCCGATCTGATCCTGGCCGACGTGCTCATGCCCGGACGAAGCGGCTATGAGGTCTGCGAGTTCGTCAAGACTGATCCGGATCTTCGTCACACGCCCGTGCTGCTCCTGACCGGCACCTTCGAACCGTTCGACGCCGATCGCTGCGCGCAGGTGCGCGCCGACGGAACGATCACCAAACCCTTCGAATCGCAGACGCTTATCCGGCAGGTGCGCGAACTGCTCGACCGCCCCTGCCAAAGGGCCGCACCGGCCGAAGCTCCACCCGCAATCTCCCCGCCCCAGTCCGTCGAGGCCGCGCTCGCCCCTGACACAGCCGGGGCGCTGGCCTTCGAGGCGAGCATCGGCGGCGGTGATGACAATATTGATCTCAGGATCGAGGCGTTCCAGTTCAGCAGGGATCCCGAGACCGCGCTCAATCGCCAGGGGCTGGATGTTCCCCAGACTGCCGGCGAAGGGGCCGGCGAGGACTGGCTGGCCGCCCCTGAAGAGGATGTGCAGGAAGAGGACGCGCAGGCGCCCCCGGCCAGCGCTCTGCCGCAGGACGAGGACGTATGGGATCTATCCGACTTCGAGGCCGTCGAGGAAGCGTCGACCGGCGATGACGAGGCTGGTGCTTCGGCGGACGAGCCCGAGACCCTGTGGAACGAGGCGGCCGCGGAGGCGATCGACATCGTCGAGAGCACGAATCTCGACATGGAGAACGAAAGCCCCCTGACGGAGGCGTCGACTCTTCTGGAAGCGTCGCCAGAACCATTCGACGAGCCCATCGACCGGGCGACGGCGAACGATGGGGCAGCGGCGGGCATCGAGACCAGCGAGAACCCGACCGAGATCGTCGGCGAAAACGAGTTCGACGAGTTCGATCTGTCGCCAGCCGATGAAGCTGCGAGCTTTGATTCATCGATCCTGGACCTCGACACACCCGAGCCGAAGGCTTCCGGCGGCGGCGGCGAAATCGGCCGCGAGATTCTGGAAGGCGGAGGCATGCTCGACGAGCTGACCCTCGAAGAGATCCCGGAGGATGAGGACTTCGCCGCCGTGCCGCAAGGCGCCGTGCCGCCCCAGGCTGTGACCGAGCCGGAGGCGCCCCTCGCCGGACTGTCCAGCGAAAAGTCGGCGGACATCGTGCGCGAGGCCGTCAGGGACGCCGTCGAGAAAGTCACCTGGGAAGCCTTCAGCGATCTCTCCGAGACCGTGGTGCGAGCCGTGCAGGAGAAGGTCGAGAAGATCGCCTGGGAGGTCATTCCCCAGATGGCCGAGACCATCATCAAGGAAGAGATTCGCAAACTGAAAGACGAAGACAAGTAAGGCACGCGCCTCTGACCCAGGCCCCCGGCCCAGGCAAACCTGCCCCGCTCACGCCCGCAGCATGCGCTGCGCGGCCTTGCCTTGAAAAGGCGAGAGGGGTTTCGGTATACTCCCGGTACATCGAAAAACCGTCCGAGTTTCAATGCGTTCCCGCCTCACCGGGCCCTCGGGCGCGCATGCTTCGCCGCCGCGGCGGGGCTCCGTCACCCGGTTCGCCACACGTCCGGGAGGCGCACGCGCTCGACACACGCTTGAAAGGATCAGGCATGGCGCCATCCCTTTCCCGCGAGAGGCCCACGCCGGGTGAACGGGGGGCGCTCTCTTGAGCCAGCGCGTGACGGACACCCCGCGCCAACTCCCCAAGCAATACGCCCCCGCGGAAGCCGAGGGGCGGTGGTACGCCGTCTGGGAGGAGAAGGGCTACTTCCGCGGCGATCCCTCCAGGGAAGGCGAGCCCTTCTCCATCGTCATCCCGCCCCCCAACGTCACCGGCTCTCTCCACATCGGCCATGCCCTCAACAACACCCTCCAGGACGTCCTCGTCCGCTGGCGGCGGATGCAGGGCAGGAACGTCGTCTGGATCCCGGGAACCGATCACGCGGGCATCGCCACCCAGAACGTGGTGGAGCGACAGCTTGCGGCCGAGGGGATTAACCGCGAGACGCTCGGCAGGGAGAAGTTCGTCGAGCGAGTCTGGGAGTGGAAGCGGAAGTCGGGCGGGCGGATCATAGAGCAGCTGAAGGAGCTCGGCGCATCATGCGACTGGTCGCGCGAGCGCTTCACCATGGACGAGGGGCTCTCCCGCGCGGTCCGCGAGGTCTTCGCGCGGCTTTATGCCGACGGCCTCATCTATCGCGCCGCCAGCCAGCTCGTGAACTGGTGCGTGCGCTGCCATACCGCGCTCTCGGACATCGAGGTCGAACACCGCGACACCCGGGGCCACCTGTGGCTCATCCGTTACCCCCTCGAGGACGGGAAGGGGCACGTGACAGTGGCCACCACCCGGCCCGAGACGATGCTCGGCGACGTGGCGGTCGCTGTGCATCCCGAGGATCCGCGCTATGGCGCGTACGTCGGCAAGCGGGTGGTCCTTCCGCTCGTCGGGCGTTCCATTCCCATCATCTCCGATGAGTATGTCGACCGCGAAATGGGCACGGGAGCGCTCAAGATCACTCCGGGTCACGATCCGAACGACTTCCAAGTCGGCAAGCGCCACGGGCTGCCCGCCCTCTCGATCCTGACGGTTAGCGGACGTATCAACGACGCGTTCCTCGTGGACGCCGAGGGCCGGCCGATCGAGAACGCCCGGTCCGCCGCCCTTGTCGGGCTCTCGCGCGAGGAGGCAAGGAAGCGCGTCGTCAGCATGCTCGAAGAAGACGGGCTCCTCGAGCGCGTCGATCCCCACGCCCACGCCGTCGGCACCTGCTATCGCTGCCACACGGTCATCGAACCGTTCCTCTCGCCGCAGTGGTTTGTGGCGGTCGAAAGCCTGGCGCGGCCCGCCATCACGGCCGTGGAGGAAGGGCGCACGACCTTCCATCCCCGCCACTGGGAAAACACCTACTTCGAATGGATGCGGAACATCCGCGACTGGTGCGTCTCGCGCCAGCTCTGGTGGGGTCATCGCATTCCAGCCTGGTACTGCCTCGACTGCGATCGCGACGCCATCCAGAACGAGGAGGGCGTGGAACTCAGATCGGATCGCATCGATCTCGCCGCCAAACCGATCGTGGCCGCCGAGGATCCCGGGCGCTGCCCGCGGTGCGGCCAGGGGAATCTCGTTCAGGATCCCGACGTCCTCGACACCTGGTTCAGTTCCGCGCTCTGGCCCTTCTCGACAATGGGGTGGCCGGAGGAGACGCCGGAGCTTCGCGCCTGGTACCCGACGGGCGCGCTGGTCACCAGCTTCGACATCATCTTCTTCTGGGTCGCCCGCATGATGATGATGGGGCTTCGTTTCCGGGATGACGTGCCCTTCCGTGACGTCTACATCCACGCCCTGGTCCGGACCGAGACCGGCGAGAAGATGAGCAAATCCAAGGGGAACGTGATCGATCCCCTGGTCATCTCGAAGCAGTTCGGCGCCGACGCCTTCCGGTTCACGCTGACGGCGCTGGCAGCCCAGGGGCGCGACATCCGCATCAGCGAGAAGCGCATCGAGGGCTACCGCAACTTCGTCAACAAGATCTGGAACGCGGCGCGCTTCGCGCTGATGAACCTGGAGGATCACGACCCCGAGGCGCCCGCCCCGGCCGATCTCGCGCCGGCTGATCGCTGGGTGCTCCGCCACCTCGGCATTGCGCTCGGCGAGGTCGATGCGGGATTCTCGAGCTATCGCTTCAACGACGCCGCCCTCGCCCTTTACCAGTTCATCTGGAACGTCTACTGCGACTGGTACATCGAGCTGGCCAAGCCCGCGCTGGCCGATCCGGAGCGGCGCGCGGGTGCGCGGCACACCCTGCTGCACGTCCTGAAAGAGATCCTGAAGGCGCTCCACCCGGTCATGCCTTTCGTAACCGAGGAGCTGTGGAGCGCCCTGCCCCGGGCAGGCGGAGAGCCCGAACACGTGGCTGTGGCGCCCTACCCCGCTCCCTTCGACGCTTACGCCGGCGACGAAGAGGTTGCGCAGCTCGACGCCATCATCGAGGCCATCACGCGCATCCGCAATGTTCGCGGGGAGATGGGCGTGCCACCGGGCAAGCGGGTGGAGGTCTTCCTGCTCTCCGACGACGACGCCGCGCTGGCCCCGTTGAAGAAGGGCGAGGAGCACATCAGCCGCCTGGGGGGGGCTGAAAAAATCACCTTCGGCGGTTTGGACCGGCGCCCCTCCGTTTCGTCGATGGCGGTCGCCGGCAAGATCGAGGTGCACGTGGCGCTGCCGGAGGCCGACCGCGCGGGGGAGGCACAGCGTCTGGAAAAATCGCTGGCCAAGCTGCAACCCGAGATCGCGGCGCTGGAGAAGAAACTCGAGAACCCGGCGTTCGTCGATCGCGCGCCGCGCGAGGTCGTTGCGGAGGCGCGCGGCCGCCACGCCGCGGCCCTCGAAACGCGCGCGAAGCTCGAGGAGGGGCTGGCCAAGATTCGCAACGGAGGAGCCGGCTCATGACAATGGGAGGCGACCCCTGGGGGTCGCTCGACCGGCTCATCACGGAGGCGCTGGCCGAAGATCTCGGGCGCCCGCCCTCTGATGCGACGAGCGAGGCAATCATCGATCAGGATGCGACAGGCGCTGCCGAGATCCGGGCGAAGGCGCCGATTGTCCTGGCCGGGCTCGAGGCGGCCCGGCGGACCTTCCGCGCGCTCGACCCCGGCATCGCCTTCGTGGAACGGGCCGCCGACGGTGATCGTCTGGGCGCCGGCGACCTCGTCCTGATCGTGGATGGCACTCTGCGCGCAATCCTCGCGGCCGAACGCACGGCGCTGAACTTCCTGCAGCGCCTCTCGGGGATAGCGACCGAGACGGCCCGGTTCGTCGAGTCTGTTGCGGGCACGCGGGCGCGCATTCTCGACACCCGGAAGACGACTCCCGGATGGCGCGCAATGGAGAAGTACGCCGTTCGTTGCGGCGGCGGGACGAACCACCGGATGGGGCTTCACGACGCGATACTGATCAAGGACAACCACATCCGGGCGGCAGGCGGGGTTGCCAAGGCCCTCGATCGAGCGTGGGAAGCCTGCCGGAAACTGCCTGTGGAGGTCGAGGTGGAGTCGATATCCGCGCTGCACGAGGCGCTCGACGCCGGCGCGAAACGGGTGCTGCTGGACAACATGGGACTCGATGCATTGCGCGAGGCCGTGGCGGTGACCGCCGGCCGCGCACAGCTCGAGGCTTCCGGCGGCGTGACCCTCGAGACCGTGCGCAGCGTGGCCGAGACGGGGGTTGATTTCATATCCGTCGGTGCTCTGACACACTCGACACCGGCGGCGGATCTCTCGCTCGAGATCACGCGGCCCTGAGGCATTCGCGAGGCGACAGGATGACGCAATCCAGTTCACGTGCTGCGGGCGCCGACGTCACGCTCTCACTGGGAGCCAGGGCGATGGAGATTCTCGGTTTCCTGCGGAAGCATCACGAGCGGTTCATCTCCGGCGCCGAGATCAGCCGCGCCCTCCGCGTCTCGCGCACTGCGGTCTGGAAGCACGTGGGATCGCTGCGTTCGGCCGGATTCTCAATCGAGGCGCACCCCTCGCAGGGATACCGCTTGACGGAGGAGCCGGACCTGCTCCTGCCTGCCGATCTGCAGGAGGGGCTCCAGACGCGCTTCGTGGCGCGGGAGCTGCATCATCTTCTCTCGACGGACAGCACGAACCGAGTAGCGCGGGATCTGGCCGCGAAGGGCGCGCCGGAAGGAACGACGGTGATCGCCGAGGCGCAGACCCGGGGACGCGGGCGACTGGGGAGGACGTGGTTCTCCCCGCCCCGGACGAACCTTTACGCATCGATCATCCTGCGGCCCCGCATCCCCATGCCGAGCGTCCCGCAGCTGACGCTCGTGGGAGCCGTGGCCGCCTGCCGCGCCATCGGCCGGGTGTACAACGGCCCCGGCGAGCTGGGCCCGCGGATCAAGTGGCCCAACGACATCCTGATGGGGGGGCGAAAGGTGTCGGGAACCCTCGTGGAGGCCGCCTCGCTCGGCGAGATGCTCGACTACGTCGTCCTCGGCATCGGCGTGAACGTGAATCTCGAAGAGAAGGATCTCCCGACCGAGCTGGCGGCGACGGCTACCTCGCTGCTCATCGCGGGGGGCCGGAAGGTCTCGCGGAAGACCCTGGCCTGCGCGCTCTTCGAGGAGATCGAGGCCACCTACGAGCGTTTCCGCGCCGAGGGATTCGCGAAGCTTTCAGGGGAGTACGCCGCGCTATCGGATATCTGGGGCCGGCAGGTCCGGGTCACGCTCTCGGAGGGGGTGATCGAGGGGACCGCCGAGGGGCTCGATAGCGACGGGGCGCTGCGAGTGAGCCTGGCCGGCGGCGCGAGCGAGAGAATTCTCGCCGGGGACGTGCAACTTCTCAGGTAGAATAGCGGTCGGCGGCCGGAGGCCGCGCCGCCACGGGGAAAGACATGCTGCTGGCCATCGACGTGGGCAACACGAACACCGTCTTCGGGCTCTACGAGGGGAAGGATCTCCTCCGGACCTGGCGGGTCGCCACGCGCAGCGAGCAGACCAAGGACGAGTACGCGGTGCTGCTGCGGGGATTCTTCTCGATGGCCGGCTATGAATTGTCCGAGGTCCACGCCATCATCATCGCCAGCGTGGTCCCGCCCACCGTCCACGCGCTCACGCGGATGTCCGAGAGCTACTTCAACCGCCGGCCCATGGTCGTGGGCCCGGGAATAAAAACCGGCATCTCGATTTTCTACGACAATCCGAAGGAGGTTGGCGCCGATCGAATCGTGAACGCCGTCGCGGCCTTCGAGAAGTACCAACAGGCCGTGGTGGTGGTCGATTTCGGAACCGCGACCACCTTCGACTGTATCTCGTCGCGGGGTGAGTACCTGGGCGGGGTGATCGCGCCCGGCATCATGATATCCGTCGAGGCTCTCTTCAGCAGGGCGTCGAAGCTGCCGCGCATCGAGGTCGTCAGGCCGAAGAACGTCATTGGCAAGAACACGGTGAACTCGATGCAATCGGGCATTCTCTTCGGTTACGTGGGCCTGGTGGACGGGATCGTCGAGCGCATCCGCGCCGAGTACGAGACGCCGCCCAAGGTCATCGCGACGGGAGGCTTCTCGACGCTGATTGCTTCCGAGTCGTCCACGATCTCGCTCGTGGACGAGAATCTCACCCTCGACGGGCTGCGAATCCTTCATGACCGCAACTGCGAGGAAAAGTGCTGATGGCCGGGCCGGCATCCGGCGCGCCGGCGGGAGGGGATGAATGAGCTCGAATTCGACGGCAAGCGAACTACTGGACCGGGGGCTCCGCCTCCTCGAGGCGGATCACTACGCGGACGCCGCGCGCAACCTCCGGGCGAGTTATGAAAAGGACCCGACGAACCCGGTCTGCCTCTCCTACCTGGGCCTTGCGCTGGCGCTGGGCGAGCGGACGTATGGCGAGGCGGAGGAACTCTGC
>JAUYMQ010000454.1 GCA_030698575.1 Deltaproteobacteria bacterium | reverse complement strand
GTGCCCCCATCCGATTGCCGGTGCTGGTGAATACCCTCTTCGCATGGGAACTGCTGGAGGCGAAGGCGGAGCTTCGGCCTCTTCCCGTCGCTCGGATCGCCACCCTGCAGCGCGCGCTCTTCAGTGCCTTCGGCGCGAACTGCGCAGAACCGGCCCTCGCCGAGGGGGTCCGGACGCGCCTTCACGGCGCCCTTGCCGGCTGGGCGGAACGGCTCGACCCCGGGGTGCGTCCGGCGGGCCTTGCTTACCTCGACGACTGCATCGAACGCATGCGTTGCGAACTGGGCACGATTGACGCCGACGTGGTCAGTCCCCGCACACTTACCTCGCTTCTGGTCATCGGATACTAGGGCGCAGGCCACCTTCGCATGTCATTGCGAGGTGGGATTGCTTCGTCGCTCCGCTCCTCGCAATGACATGCGTGGGGCTCCACCCCCTTGCTTGACTTGATCCGGTGCCGCCGATAGGATGACCGTGCCGTGGGGGCAGAGAACTCAGGTTGGCATCTCCGGCCCCGGAACCTTCGGGTCGAGGATGCAAGTCTTGGCGACGAATTTTTTCATGGCTGCCCGCGGGCGGCTGTTCATTCTAGGTGTGTTCCTGCTGGTCCTGGCGTGGCCTTCGATTTCGGCCGCCCAGGACCTTTTTGTCGTGAGCCAGGCCACGCAGGAGGTCAAGCGCTACGACGGCACCACCGGCGCCTTCGTCAGCACCTTCATCTCGCCCGTCACAAGCGGATTCCAGCTACCCGGCGGCATGGCCATCCGCCCCTCCGACGGCGTGCTCTGGGTCTCCAGCACGGCCACAAGCGAGTTCTGGAAATACACGACGGCCACTGGTGCCGTCATCACACCCGTTGCGAAGACCGGCCTTCTCACGCCCGGTGCCCTCACTTTTGATGGAACCGGCGCGAACATCTACTTCCTGGCCTCCGACACCGTCCTTAGCGTCAGCACCGATGCCGTCAAGAAGATGGTCGTTTCGTCGGGCAGCGTTTCGACGCTCGCGACCGACGGCACGGCGAACTTCAATTTCATCGCGCTGAACGGCTCCGATCTCTACGTGAGCGACGCCTTCAACAACCTCGTGAAGCGCGTGCCGGACTCGGGCGGCTCGGGCACGAACGTGATCAGCTCGGGACTTTCGTCACCGGCGGGGATCCTGTTCCGGTCGTCCACCGACATGCTGGTGGCCGACATGGACACGGATCGCGTCCTCGAGTACACCTTCAACGGTTCGAGCTGGGTCTTCGACCGCGTGGTGCTCGCGAGCGGCGCGGGAGTTGACGGCCCCATGGGAATTGCCCTGGCGCCCGACGGCAAGCTCACGGTGGCGGGGCAGTTCACCAACAACGTCGTCGCAGTCGATCTGACCACGCTCGCCGTCACGACCCTGGTCTCGCCGGGCGCCGGAGGCCTCAGCACGCCGAGTAGCGTGGCCTGGAACGGCAGCACGCTCCTCGTCTCGAGCCTCTCGACGAACGCGATCATCTACTACGACAGCGCCGGCACGCCCACGGGCACGCTGGCGCGCGGCATATCGACCCCGGCCGACAGCGGCATGACCTTCACGGCCGCGGGGAACATCATCGTCGGCAGCCAGCCCGACAACGACGTCGTCGAGTACAGCGGGCAGATCGGGACGGAGGTGCGGAAGTTCTTCGATGCCTGCCCGACCTCATTCGCTTTCCCGTTCGATCAGGTGATCGGCACAGACGGAAACTTGTACATCTCTTGCCCCGCCTCCGACGGGATATACCGTTTCAATGGTGTAACCGGCGATCCGATGGGGCCCTTCGTCACTGGCCTTCAGGGCCTGGTGAATCCGCAAGGCCTGTCCTTCGGGCCGAACGGGAACCTTTTTGTTGCCGGTGGATTCCCGGATTTCAACATCAAGGAATTCAATGGTACGACGGGCGCCTTTGTCGGCGTCTTCGTCGACTCCCTCGGGAACACGGGGATGGATCCGATCGCGCCCTGGGCAATCACCTTCCACACCGGCAACCTCTTCGTGTCTTCGTGGGTATATGACGATGTGAAGGAGTTCAACGGCACGACGGGTGCCTTCGTGCAGACCTTCGTGACGGCGGGGTCGGGCGGCCTCGACGGCCCGACGGGCATCGAATTCGGGCCCGATGGGGACCTCTACGTGGTGAGCAAGGAGAACGATTCGATCAAGCGCTACGATGGCGCGAACGGCGCCTTCATCGACACCTTTGTATCGTCGGGAAGCGGCGGTCTCGACGCTCCGGTCGATCTCGCCTTCCCGCCCGCCCAGAGCGGGGGCGGCGGCGGTGTGCCGGCGCTCTCCCCCGAGGGCTTCGCTCTTTTCCTGCTTCTCTCCTTCTCCCTGGGCGCATGGCGCCTGCGTCGGGCGCGCCTTGGCGCGGCCGGATGCTCGAGGGGCTTGTGAGACGTTCTCTGGTTGCACTCCTGATCGTGTTTGTCGCCGGGGTCGGCGCGTTCCTGGTTACGTCCCGCGATGAGAAGCCGGCGGTTCCACCGTCGCCCGAGGTCGGCGCGCAGCCGGTTCCGCTCGGCAAGTCCGTGACGCAGTACCTTCCCGGTGCCGAGGGCGAGGCCGAAAAGTGGACGCTGACGAAGAAGATCGTTCCGCGCGAGAAGCTCTCCGACGAGGTCCTGCCCCAGCCGGCCCCCCGCGCCACGCCGCCGGGTGTGCAAACGGAAGCGGCGCGGACCCTCAACACGCAGGCGCTCAATGCCTGGCGACAAGGGGAGCTGGAGCAGGCCGTCGACCTGTTCGAGCAAGCCATCGAAGCCGATCCCGAGGATCCCGCGCCGCGATCGGACTACGGGCGGCTGCTCACGCTCATGACCGACTACCCGAAGGCCTACCCGCACCTGAAGCGCGCCGCTGAGCTGGCGCCAAACGATCCGCAGGTGTGGGTCGATCTCGTGAACCTCTACGAGCGCGACATCCTGCTGGAGCGGGCCGCCTACGCGCGTGAAAAGGCGGAAAAGCTGGCCGGTGGCCGTCCCATGGTCCGTGACGAGGAGACCCAGTTGTGGGTCCTGGAGGGAGGAAAAGTTTTTCCCTAATAAGGAAAAGTCTTTCTGAAAAGGGCGGTGTACCGCGTTCTACGCACTGCGCAAATATTGGAATCTTCTGCATTTTCGGGATGTTGAAAATCTGGCACAGAGCATGGTGGAAGGCACGAAAATTGCTGTTCATGAAAGTGATCTAGTTTGTGCCGGGGCCCGCCGCCCGGCGTCCTCATCCGCACGGCCCGATCCAGGGCCAGCAAGACTCGCCAACCAACCAAGGGGGTTTCACCCATGAAGCGAACACTTCTTGCGCTGGCGCTCGTCGCCGCGCTCGTCGGGATTTCAGCCCCGGCGGCCCATGCCGACACCGTCCTCACGGGCACCACGGACGGCGGCGCCTTCTTCCGGATCGTCGTTCCCACCGTCTGGAACGGTGATCTCGTCATCTGGAACCACGGCTTCAGCCTGAGCCCGGTCGGGCCGGTGTCCGACCTCGGGCCGCTGGCCGCCGTGCAGCTCAGCGAGGGGTACGCCGTTGCGGCCTCGAGCTACCAGCAGATCGGCTGGGCGCTCTTCAAGACCAAGAACGATCTCCAGAACATGGTTGCTGCTTTCAAGGCGAACTTCGGCACGCCGAACAACGTGCTCTTGAACGGCGGATCGCTGGGCGGCATCGTGACGGCCCAGGGCGTCGAGAAGGCCAACGTCGGCAATCTGGTCGGCGCCTACCCCTTCTGCGGCGCGGTGGCCGGCAGCCGCAACTGGGACGGCGCGCTCGACCTGCGCCTGACCTATGACGCTATCTGTTCGGCCGTGCCGGGCGCGGCGATTCCAGGCGGCGCCACGGGCCTTCCGGCCCCTGGCTTCCCGACCTACCCCTACAGCCAGACACAGATGGCGTTTGCGGCCCACGCCTGCTTCGGGATTTTTGGAGGGGCGACTGTTGCGCAGACCGCCAGGCTGGTTCAATACCTGACAATCACGCAGCTTCCGCCGAGCTTTCTCCTGACCGACCTGGGATACGGTCTCTTCGCCATGTCGAACGTGATCTTTGATCCGGCGAAGCTCAACGGCGGGCAGGGTGTCGGAAACGTCAATGTCAACTATGACAACGGCGGCGTCATCGATACGACCATCCAGCGCGTCGCGGTGAACAACGGCGCCGCCACCCGCCTGGGCAAAAATTTCACGCCCAAGGGGCAGGTCGGCAGCGTGAAGATCGTCTCGGTCCACACCGACGGCGACGGCCTGGTCATCGTCGAGAACGAGAGGGAGTACGCCGACGTCGTTCCCGCCGGGAACCTCACGACCGCGATCGTCAACGAGGCGGGCAACACGCACTGTGGTTTCAGCAACGCCGAGCTCATCTCGGGCTGGGAAAGCCTGCGGGGCTGGGTGGCCGGGGCGCCTCAGCCCTCGGCGGCCAGCATCCAGGCTCTTTGCAACGCGATCGCGCCGGGTGTTGGTGGCCCCTGCCGCTACGATCCGGCATTCGTGATCCCGGACATGGACGGCCGCATCCGCCCGCGCTGACAAGCGCAGGCATATCGTGAACGGCGAAGGCCGGACCCTCTCGGGTCCGGCCTTTTGCTTTCCGGGCCGCGTCAGGCGATCACCTATCGCCCGCCCGGCGCCGCGATCGTCTAGTTTCCGTAGATTCCCCCGTGCAGCACCTTCTGCGGATCGATGGGCGGCGGCGGATCGGGATCGAGGATCGGGGGGCGCTGCTCCCCGGTGGCGTAGCGCAGCACCGACTCGGCGTCTTTCCGGCACCCCGCGAGTGACCCCGCGTTGCGGGCCTGCCAGTTGATCAATACCTCCGATGTTTCCGGGCGCGCGGCGGGCGTGGTGGCCACCTCGATCTCGCAGTTGCTGTCGCTCCCGAACAGGCTGGCGAAGGAGCTGCCCGAGTGGGTCGCGCTGAACCGGGAGCCCTCGGCGTCGATCGTGTCGACCGTGTAGCCCAACACCTGGACGCGGGTCAGCGCACGGGAGAGCACGAGCCCCGGGTTGCCGAGGCTCTGCGCCCGCACCTCCACGGGGAGCGACTTGCCGTGCAGGCACCCCGCCAGAAGGAGCGGCAGGAGTGCGACCGGAATGGTTCGTCTAGGGCTCGACATCTCTCACCCAGGGCGGCTTTGCCCGCTCGCGCCTGTCGGGCCGGTTTCTCAACTCGCCCCGCCCGTACCTGAGGATCTTCTCGAGGTCCTTCTCGCAGTAGGGGCGGGCGCCGGCGGTTCCGGCGCGACCCTTGAGGACGATCTTCGTGAGTTCGGCCCCGGGCTTCCCCTCGGTTCCCACCGCGATCTTGCACGCGCCCCGGCTCCCGCCGATGAATCCTTGCAGGATCGAAGGGTTCTTCAGGGCGA
>JAUYMQ010000452.1 GCA_030698575.1 Deltaproteobacteria bacterium | reverse complement strand
AAGCGTGACTCTCGGACTAACGCGTCTGGCGACGAATGGGGAGCTTTCATCCGTCGCCGACTACGATCTCAGCGCGCTCCGCCAGCGCAAGTGGAAGTGGGACCGAGTGGTCAAAGCCTCCCACCTGGTGAACTGCTGGTACCAGCAAGCCTGCAACTTCAACGTCTACGTCAAGGACGGCATCGCCCTTCGTGAAGAACAGGTAGGCAACTACCCCGCCCCAAACAACCCCGCGGTGCCTGACTTCAATCCGCGCGGCTGCCAGAAGGGCGTCTGTTACGCCCAGCGCACCTACGATCCTACGCGCGTCAAGTATCCGGTGAAGCGCACGGGCGAGCGTGGGGCCGGTCGGTGGAAGCGGCTGAGCTGGGACGAGGCGTTGTCGGAAATCGCCGACAAGATGCTCGACACACTTACCGCCGAGGGCCCGGAAGTCATCGTCGGGGGTGGGGGCACCCAGGTGCAGAACGTGGCTACCGAAGGGACGGGTGTATCGGCCTTCTTCAGCGCGCTGGGCGCACCCATGCCCAACGTGACCGCGGACAACGGCGACGACCATCAGGGAGCGGCGATTACCCTTGGCAAAGTGATCGTCGGCGACTCAGCCGATAACTGGTTCTACTCGAACATGATCCTCATCTGGGGTGGGAATCCGGCCTACACCAACATCCCGAACTACCACTACATCGCGGAGGCTCGGTACAACGGTACGAAGGTGGTGGCCATCGCTCCCGATTACAATCCGTCGGCCATCCACGCCGATCTCTGGGTGCCAATCAACATTGGCTCGGACGCCGCGTTAGCGCTCGGAATGGCCCAGGTCATCATTCGCGAGCGGCTGTACAACGAGGCTTTCGTACGCGAGCAGACCGACCTGCCTCTCCTGGTGGTCGAGTCCACCGGACGATTTCTCAGGGAGAAGAATCTAAAACGCGGTGGCCGAGACGATGTCTTCTACGTGTATGACCGCGCCACGGGGCGCGCGGCAGAGGCGTCTCGCCACAGCCTGGCGCTAGGAGCCATCGACCCCTCGCTCGAGGGCTCCTACGAGGTCGAGACGCTCCAGGGAAAGACGCGCGTCGTTCCCGTCATGGAGCTTCTGCGGCGCCACCTGGACGCGAGCTACACGCCCGATCAGGCGAGCGCCGCCACGGGCGTGAAAGCCGGGCTGATCGAGCGACTGGCGCGGGAGGTCGCGACGTCCCGGGGGGTGGTCAACATTAGCACCGCCAACTGGGGCAAGTTCTACCACGGGGATCTGATCGAGCGGGCCATCATCCTGGTGTTCGCGCTCTGCGGGCACATGGGCCGCAAGGGGGCTACGTTCAGCGCGTTTCCCATGCTCGGCCTGGACACCGCTATTGGCGGCCTTGAGAAACGGGGCGATCAGATCATTCTGTCGGCCAAGGGGGCTGACCCGCGCTACGCCCAATGGAAAGAAGACGGCTTCACGGACGAGATGATCCTGTACGAATACGTCCACCAGGCCTTCGCATCGAGCGGAGTGACCGCGACCTCCATGATGTACTTCCTGCACGGAGGCATTCTGGATCTGAGCGAGAAGCATCAGAGCTGGGATCCGTACTTGAAGCGACCATTGCGCGAGTACGTCCAGGAGGCTTTCGACAAGGGCTGGCAAACACCCTCGCCCGCCGGGGGCAAAGAGCCACGGATCCTCTTCTCCATCGGCGGCAACTTCCTGCGGCGGGCGCGGGCCACCAACCAGCTGCTCAGCCATCTGCTGCCGAAGCTCCACCTTTTTGTCACGCTCGACTGGCGGTGGAGCTCGACCGCCATGTACTCGGACATTGTCCTCCCCTGTACCGGCTGGTACGAGCGCAACTCCACGTTCTTGATGGGGATGCCCGTGGCGCCATTCGTCCACGCGGTCAATAGGGCGGTGGACCCCCTGTACGAGGCCAAGAGCGAGTGGGACGTGTTCGTGCTTCTGGCGCGCAAGCTGGAAAAGCGGGCCAAGGAACGAGGTATCGCCGGCTACAAGGACGCAAAGAATGTCGAATACCGTCTCGCCGGCCTCGAGGACAAAGTCACGTTCGGCGGTCTCTACACCGAAGGCGACGAGGAAGGCATCGCCCGCGACGCGTTCGTCAATGCCAGCAATGTCGAACACATCGACTGGGAAGAATTCCAGGATCGCGGGATCGCGCACTACACCGGGGTAGGAACGGGAATGCGCTCGATCGGGAACGCCTGCGAGATCGAGCCTGGTGAGCCCGTGGTGCCGCTGACCTGGCATACGGACAAGAAGCAGCCGTACCCAACACTCACGCGGCGCATCCAATTCCTCCTGGACCATGACCTGTTCCGAGAACTGGGCGAGGATCTCCCCGTACACAAAGAGCCCCCGAGGGCCGGCGGCGATTACCCGCTGCAGACGACCAGCGGCCACGCGCGCTGGAGCATCCACAGCGCGTGGGTTGACGACTCAATCCTGCTCCAGCTCCAACGCGGCGAACCCGCCATGTTCATCAGCGCTGGCGACGCGGCCGAGCGGGGTATCCACGACGGCGACGTGGTCGAGGTATTCAACGACATCGCGTCGTTCCACATCCAGGGTATGGTGTCGCCGGCGGTGCGCCCCGGACAGGTGATCGTCTATCACTCCTGGGAGAACTACCAGTTCGAAGGTTGGCAGCACTTTAAGAGCGTGATGGCTTCGCCCATGAACCCGGTCGAACTGGCCGGTGACTACTTCCATATTCGGCCGATCACCATGAGCAACTACCCGGGCCTCAACGACCGGGGGACGAGGGTGGACGTACGGAAGGTGGCCGCTTGAAACTCGTTATTCCCGCCATGTTCGGCGAGGGCTTCCTCGACGACCTGGCGCCCGACCCGGTGCGTTGGATGTACGGCTCGCTGCCGGAGGAGCCGGGCGGGCGACCGCGTGCCTGGCTCCCCTCCGTGGACCTGGCAGGATTCGGCCAGCGGATTGCCGATGCACGCGAACGCGGTATCGGCTTCATGTACACGCTGAACGCATCGTGCAGCGGCAACCGCGAGCAGACGGCCGAAGGCCAGCGAGCCCTGGCCGAACGACTGGGCTGGCTGACCGAGTCCGGCGCGGAGGGAGTGGTAGCGACCAGTCCCTATGTCGTCGAAATGGTGAAGCGACGCTTCCCGGAGCTCCGGGTGTGTGTTTCCACGCTCGCGAACGTCGACGACGTGGACAAGGCCCTGTACTTCGAGAACCTGGGAGTAGAAGCCATCTACCTTCCGGAGTACCTCAACCGTGACTTCAAGCTGCTCAGCGCTCTACGCCGCCGGCTCATCTGCGA
>JAUYMQ010000451.1 GCA_030698575.1 Deltaproteobacteria bacterium | reverse complement strand
CGGAGGCCTTCCCCGAGTCCTACGAGGTGAGCAGCACCGCGGCGATGGGGGCCGACGACATCGATCGAATCGAGGAACTCCTGAAATCAGGAGACCTCCAGGTATCGCTCAGCCGGCGCGCGAAGGAAGGCAAAGCGGCAGCCCTCCATCTCAGCATGTACGCGATGGAGCGCGTGACGCTCGCCGACAGCATGCCCGCCCTCGGCAACCTTGGCCTGCGCGTGGTCAGCGAGGTGCCGACCGACGTCCGGCCGGCTGGTACCGCTCCGCTCTACATGGACGTCTTCGAGATAGAGAACGCCTGGCCCGACGAGAAGGATCTGGGCCCCCTGGCGATCCTCCTCGAACAGACGCTTCGCGCGGTGTTCAGCGGCGCCGTTGACGATGATCCGCTGAACCGGCTGGTGACGGAAGCCCGGATCGGCTGGCGCGCGGTGGATGTGATAAGGGCCTACATCACCTACGCGAAGCAGATCGGCACTCCCTTTTCCATCCAATTCTATCGCGAGGTGCTCATCCGGAACGTGGGGGCGAGCCTTGCGCTCTTCGCGATCTTCGACGCGCGTTTCAATCCGAAGCATTCACCCGAGGCGCGGGAGAAGCAGACCGCGGCGAGCCGCGAGGCTTTCGAGGAGAAGCTCAAGGAGATTCCGGACTTCAACGATGACCGCGTGCTTCGCACGCTCAGGAACTTTGTCGACTCGACGCTACGGACGAACTACTACCGGCATCGCGCCAATCCCTACTTCCTCACTCTCAAGATCGATGGCGCCCAGGTCGAGAACCTGCCCCTCCCACGCCCGGCCTTCGAGCTGCTCGTGCGCGGCCCGCAGATGGAAGGCATGCACCTTCGCGGCGGGCGCGTAGCGCGTGGGGGGCTCCGCTGGAGCGACCGCCTCGAGGACTACCGCACCGAAATTCTGGGCCTCATGAAGACACAGCAGGTGAAGAACGCGCTCATCGTGCCCGTGGGCGCCAAGGGCGGGTTCATCCTGAAGACAAAGCCACTCCCCCGGGACGAGGCGAGAAAGCTCGCCGACGCCCGCTACGAAATACTCATTCGCGGCTTCCTCGATGTGACCGACAACCGCGTGGACGGCAAGATCCTGAAGCCAAGGCATGTGGTCGCCTACGACGGCGACGACCCCTACTTCGTCGTCGCGGCCGACAAGGGAACGGCCCATCTATCCGACACGGCCAACCGCATCTCGGAGGAGGCGGGCTTCTGGCTGGGCGACGCCTTCGCGTCCGGGGGCTCTCACGGCTACGACCACAAGAAGGAGGGGATCACCGCCAAGGGCGCCTGGACCTGCGTCAGGCGCCACTTCGTCGAGATGGGCATCGACGTCGACAAGGCGCCCATCCGTGTGCTCGGCATCGGCGACATGAGCGGCGACGTCTTCGGAAACGGCATGCTGCTGTCGAGGCACATGAAGCTCGTGGCGGCCTTCAACCACCTGCACGTTTTTCTCGACCCCGATCCCGACCCGGAGAAGAGTTTCGCCGAGCGCGAGCGGCTGTTCAACACACCCGGCTCGACCTGGAACAACTACGATCGCGCGCTCATATCGGAGGGGGGCGGCGTGTTCCCGCGGCAGGCCAAGGCCATCCCGCTCCCGCCGGCCGTGAAGGTCATGCTCGGTGTCGAGGCCGGGAGCCTGGGGGGCGAGGAGCTCATCCGCACGCTGCTTCGCGCCGAGTTCGACCTCCTCTGGAACGGAGGCATCGGCACTTACATCAAGGGCGCCGACGAGACCGACCTCGAGGTCGGCGACAAGGCGAACGAACGGGTGCGCGTGAAGGCGCCCGAGGTGCGCGCTAAGGTGATCGGCGAGGGGGGCAACCTCGGCATCACGCAGCGGGGGCGCATTGAACTCAGCCTCCGCGGCGTGAGGCTCAACAGTGACGCCATCGACAACTCGGCGGGCGTCGATCTGTCGGACCACGAGGTGAACCTGAAGATCGGGCTTCAGCCGCTCGTGCGCGAGAAGCGCCTCGATTTCGAGGCCCGCAACCGTTTGCTGACGGAGATCAAGGCAGAAGTCTGCGAGATGGTCACGGAGCACAACTGGAGCCAGTCGCGGCTCATCTCGCTTGATCAGATGCGCAGCCGGCGCAGTATCGAGGAGTTCATCTGGCTCATCGATGCGCTCGAGTCCGAGGGGAAGATCAGCCGGGCGGAGGACTGCCTGCCTTCCGCCAAGGCGCTTCTCAAGCGCCGTGACAACGGCCAGACCCTCTCGCGGCCCGAGATTTCGGTGCTCCTCGGGCACGCCAAGCTCGACGCCTACGAGATGCTGCTCGCGAGTGAGTTCATCGATTCATCCGCCTTCGAGCCGATGTTCGAGGCCTACTTCCCCGAGGCGGTTCGTCGTCTCGATCCCGTCGCGCTACGGGCTCATCCCCTCCGCCGCGAGATCACGGCGACACAGCTCGCGAATCTCATTGTCGACTGGGGAGGTACTACATTCATGCACGAGCTGGTGAATGAGACCGGACGCGATCCGGGCGAGATCGCCGCCGCTTACATCATGGCCGACGAGGTGCTGGGCGCAGCGCCGCTCCGACGCGATCTCGAGGCGACGGGCTTCGATTCGCCCGTGACCACGCGTTACGAGGCGTTCCTGCTCATCGAGGACACACTTATCGAAGCGGTGCGGTGGGTGCTTCCGACCATCGGCGCGCCCGAGCGGTGGCGTGACATTGTGGAGGAGTACCGGACGATGATCGCCGAGGCCAGCCCGCAGCTCCAGGGCATCCTCTCGCCCAGCCGGCGCGCGCTCTCGGAGCAGCGCTTCGTGCAGCTTTGCGAGGGCGGGCTGCCGGAGGCGCTGGCCCGGCGGGTGGCGGTCTTCCGCGGGCAGCTGCGCTGGGTGGACATCGGGCGGATCGCGCGCGAGGCGGGCGAGCCGGCGGGCTGGTCGATTGCCGAAGTTGGGCAGCTGTACTACGCGCTCGGCGAAGCCGCGCAACTTGACTGGATGCTGCTCAAGATGGCCGAGGCGCCCAAGCCGGCTGAGTGGGACAATATTGCCTACGGGAATTTACGCGGTGAACTCATTCGCAAGCAGCACGCGATTGTCGCCGGCATCATCTCCGGCGCCAAGCCCGGGCTCAACTGGCAGAGTTGCTGGCTCGGCTACCGGCGGCGGAACGCGCGAATCTTCGAACGGCTCGCGCGCGACCGCGCCGAGATCGAGACCGCACGCCTCTCCCGATTCACGCCCTTCAGCGTCCTCGGCCAGCTCGTGAAGGGCCTGCCGTAAAATGGTGAGCGTTCGCTTTTTTGGCCCGCCCGTTCTCGTCGCGTTCCTGCTCGCGGGCGCGATCCCCGGCTGGATTGCAGGCTGTGGCCCGCGGGCATGTTTGCTCTCGGTGACGGGGTTGGCGGGCATGGCAGTCGGGCTTCTCGGCGCCCTGATCTGCGTGACCGCCGCCACGCGCTTCGTGCGCTTCGGCGAAACGGCGCTCCACCCTTTCGCTACACCGCGGCGCCTGCTCCTGCAGGGCCCCTACGGTCGCGCGCGCAATCCCTTCTACCTGGGCATCCTGATGATGGTCGCGGGCGAGGCGCTGGTCTGGCGCTCGGCGGCTCTGGGGATGTATGGGGTGGGGCTGGCGATCGTGATGCACCTGTTCGTGGTCGGGGTCGAAGAGCCTCGGCTGCGGCGAGCCTTCGGCGATGCCTACGATCTCTACCGCGCGCGCGTGCCCCGCTGGCTTCCGGTCAGAGCCCGATCAGCTTCCCGATGATCTCCTTCATGATCTCCGTGGTCCCGCCGCCGATGGTGTTGAGCCGCGCGTCACGGAAAAACCGCTCGACCTTGTACTCCTTCATGTAGCCGTACCCGCCGTGGAGTTGCAGGCACGTCGTTGCCACACTATCGGTCACCTCGCAGGCGAAAATCTTCGCCATGCTCACTTCCTTGAGACACGGCCGCCCGGCCAGGAGCAGCCGCAGGCAATGATAGTTGAGCTGCCGCGCGGCCTCGATCCCGGTCGCCATGTCGACCATCTTGTGGCGATTCACCTGGAAGCGGCCGATGGGGCGGCCGAAGGCCTGGCGCGTTTGCACGTACTCCATTGTGCGATCCCAGACGAGCTGCGAGGCCGCGATGGAGCCGAGCGCCATCATGAGACGCTCCCACTCGAGGTTGGCCATCGCGTTGTAGAAGCCCTGCCCTTCCTGGCCCATCAGGTTCGCCGACGGCACACGGACGTTGTCGAAGACCAGCTCGGCGGTATCGCTCGCGTGCCAGCCGAGTTTTTCGAGGCGCTTGCCCTGGTCGAAGCCCTTCATCCCCTTCTCGACAATGAGCGTCGAGAAGCCGCCGTGCCCGTCCTCGGGACGGGTCTTGCAGAGCACCAGCACGAAGTCGGCGCGGCAGCCGTTGGTGATGAACATCTTGGCGCCGTTCAGCACCCAGTCGTCGCCGTCGCGCTTTGCGATGCTGGCGCAGTTGAACAGATCGGAGCCCACGCCGGGTTCGGTGAGCCCCAGGGCGCCGATCTTCTCGCCGCGCACGCCGGGCACGAGAAAGCGCTGCTTCTGCTCTTCATTGGCGAGCTGCGCGAGGGCCGGCAGGATGATGAGCCCGTGCATGTTGATGCCCGCGACCACGCCGCCCGAGCCGGCCCGCGAGCACTCCTCGATCCAGACCGAGGCCATGAGGTGATCGCCCCCCGCGCCGCCGTACTGCTCGGGCACGCGGATGCCGAAGAAGCCCGCCGCGCCCACCTTGCGGAAAACCTCGTCGGGGAAGTCCTTGGCGGTCTCCCACGCGTCGGCGTTGGGCGCCAGCTCTGATTCGATGAAGCGCCGGCACTGCGCCCTGAAAAGTTCGTGCTCTTCGTTGAACATCTCGATCGGAATCGTCACGGTTGGCCTCGTTCCGGGGGTGTTCGCTGCCTGTTGTCCGCCCAATCTTAGCACCGGCTCGCGGCCCTATCAAAGCGGGGCTTTCTCCCGGGATGGGGCGCCAGGTTTCTCTTTCAAGCCCGAAAGAAATATAATATGGGACGCGCCCGGGCCGGTGCCAGCTATGCCGAGATCGCAGGGGATTGCTTCGTCGCTTCGCTCCTCGCAATGACACGCGCAAAATGTACCCTTTGCGAGGCCCGAGGTCCCGCGCAAGGCACCCCCCACCGCATGTCATTGCGAGGAGGGCCGCCCGAGGTCCCGCGCGAAGCGCGGGCCGAGAAGGTCTTTAGGCCCGACGAAGCAATCCCCCTCGCACTCGTCCTCGTTTGTTCACAGGAGATTTGAGTATGACCCCCTATCTCATCGCGCTCGTTGTCATCGTTCTGATCCTCGTGGCCTTCGACTATCTGGCGCCCTACCCGGCCGCGCGCATCGGGCTCACCCTGGAGCGCATGCGGTGCGGCCTGACCGCGAAGAAGACCGCGATCCCCGGCTTCGAGATCGCCTACCTGGAAGGCGGCAAGGGTGAGCCGCTCATGCTCATCCACGGCTTCGGCGGCGACAAGGATCATTTCACGCGCGTCTCGGCCAAGCTAACCGGCCGCTATCACGTGATCATCCCCGATCTCCCCGGCTTCGGCGAGAGCAGCCGGCCCGATAACGTGACCTATACGATCGACGAGCAGATCGAGCGCGTGCGCGCCTTTGCCCGGCAGCTCGGGATCACGCGCATGCATCTCGGCGGCAACTCGATGGGCGGCGGGATCGCCATGGCTTATGCCGCCAAGTACCCGGACGAGGTAGCGAGCCTCTGGCTGCTGGCGCCCGCGGGCACGGAAGCGGCTTTCGATTCGGAGCTGACCCGGCGCATAAAGGAAACGGGCGAGAACTTTCTTCTCATGCGGTCCCACGAGGATTTCGCGAGGACGGAACGCTTCGTCATGTTCCGCCACCCGTGGGTCCCTCACTCGGTCAAATACGTGCTGGCCGAGCGCGGCATTGCAGACTATGACCTTCACAGCCGCATCTTCGATCAGATAGTCGATGGACCCCGGATCGAGAGCATTGTCACGCGGCTCGACACGCCCGCGCTGGTGGTCTGGGGGAAGCAGGACCGCGCGCTGAACCCCAAAGGGGCCGATGCGGTCAAGGCCCTCATGCCGAACGCGGATGTGCTCCTGATAGACGACATGGGCCACATACCGATGGTCGAGGCGCCGGGCGATTCGGCGCGGGACTACCTGCGCTTCAGAGAGGGGATCGAGGCGGCCGGGGCGAAGGCGTCCGACGGGTGACGGGATCGGCTGGCGCGATCCCTGCCGGGGTTCCGATGAGCAAACGCTTCATCAAGGCGGGCATGCAGGCCGTGCTGGGTACGCTGGCGTTCTTCGCGCGGCGGCCCCCGCGCTGACGTCCGTTTCGAACTTCCTCACCCGGGGCCTGGCGCGCATGACTGTGCGCACGAAGGGCATTCGCCGAGCGGGGTCGGTCGAGGAACTGGGCGCATCGTGGCAGCGGGCCTTTCCGGCGAAGAAGCAGGTGCCCATCGAGAAAGTCGAGGGCAACACGGTTTACGCCCAGATCCACACCCCCTGTCCGCTTCGGGGCACGGGCGATGTTGACGCCTGCTATCGGATGATGGAGTTCGATCGCGAGGTGCTTCGCCGCGCCGGAGGGCAGTTCGTGGTGCTCGACTCCCAATCGGAGCCCGGCCGCACCTGGTGCCGCGTGGCCATGCGTCTCGATGGGGAGAGCGTGGAGGATCTGGTGCAGGCGCATCGGAAGCAGCTCAACTCAAGGGAGGGGTGAAGCATGTCTCAGCCAAACTTCATGGGGGCTATCCTTCTGTGGGCCACCGCCGCCATTCTCGCTCTTTCGATCTACTATTGGCTCCGCGGCATCGTCCACGATGTGATCGATCAAGCCGTGGGGCTGGACGCCGCATCAACATTCTTCACCCGAGTGCTGTTTCTCGTGCTTCTCTTCACAGCGCTCAGCGCCGCCCTCGAAGTCCAGTTCGACCTCAAACCAGATTCCCCCTTCCTGGAGTACGTCTGGAAGTTCACCTATGGATTTTCGGAGACGCTCGAGAATCTATCTGTTTACCTGTTCGGGTTCCTGGTCCTTGCCACACTCCTCGTCGGTGCGCTGAGGCACCGCCGCGATGGATGACGCATTCCTAAAAACGGTTTACTACACCGGCATCGTCGTAACGTTTCTCGTTGCGACTGTCAGCTATCTGTGGCTCCGGGTAAGCCTTTCGGAGGTGGTCGCGGCACTCGCACCCAGCCGTCTGCTGAGCCTCTTTCACCGGCTTCTGTACCCGACACTGATGCTCATCGCCTTCATGGCTTTCTTTGGCGTTAACGTCCGCGGATGCTCCTTCAACCCGACCTATGCGGAGATCGCCGCCGATAATGCCCTCATCGAGAGCTGGGCCAGGGCCCAGTTCTCCGCGGTATTTTCCCGCCTGTCCTTCATCTTGCTGTGCTGGGCATTCCTGATCGGCGCCGCCATCGTTCTATCTGTCCGAAGAAGACGACAAATGGCGGAGCGGCAGGTATAGATGGCCGCTTGCCATCCTCTGCCAAGGCCGCGGGAAGAAGTGCCAGAAGGTCAAAGATCGATCGCATATGAGCCGAACGGAACCCCGCGAATCTAGACGTTCCTTGCAGCCGCCGCCTCGGCGGCCTTTTTCTTGAGCTTTTCGAACTGGGGCGAGAGGGCGCGGAGGCGCTGGACGGTCTTCACGACGGTGTCGGCGGCGAAGTCGATCTCGGCCTCGGTGGTCGAGCGGCCGATGCCGAAGCGGACGGAGGCGTAGGCGCGGTCGGCGTCGCCGCCCAGGGCCTTGATCACGTAGGAGGGCTCGTTGCTGCCAGAGGTGCAGGCCGAGCCGGTCGAGACGGCGATGTCCTGCATCCCCATCACCAGGTTCTCGGCCTCGATGTAGCGGAACGAGAGGTTCAGGTTGTTCGGAAGCCGCTCGGTCGGGTGGCCGTTCAGCTCGACGTGGTCGAGTTTTCCAAGAATGTTTTCGCACAGCCGATCGCGCAGCGCGGTCTGGCGGGCGCCTTCAGCGGCGAGGTCCCCGGCCGCGACCTCGCAGGCCTTCCCGAGCCCCACGATGTTCGGCACCGCCAGCGTGCCCGAGCGCTTTCCGCGCTCGTGGCCGCCGCCGTGAAAGAGCGGCTTCAGCGCGACGGGCGGGTGTCGCCTCGCGATGTAAAGCGCGCCGGCGCCCTTCGGGCCGTACATCTTGTGCGCCGAGATCGACAATAGATCGACACCCACCGCTCGCACGTCCACCGGAATCTTTCCCACCGCCTGCACCGCGTCGGAGTGAAACAGGACGCCGTGCTCGCGCGCTATGCTCCCGATCTCCGCCACGTTCTGGATCGTTCCGATCTCGTTATTGGCCCACATGATGCTGACCAGCACCGTGTTCTCGCGCAGCGCCTTCCGGATGTCCTCGGGATCGACCAGGCCGTTGCTGTCGACGCCCAGCACCGTCACCTCGTGCCCCTGCTTTTCCATCTCGCCGCAAGAGTCGAGCACGCACTTGTGCTCGGTGGCCACGGTGATGACGTGCGCGCGCTCGCGCTTCTGAGCGGCCAGCACCCCCTTGATGGCGAGGTTGTTGCTCTCGGTGGCACCGCTCGTGAAGATGATGGTCTTGGGGCTGTCGGCGCCGATGAGGTCGGCCACCTGCTTGCGGGCATTCTCGACCGCCTCCTCGGCCTCCCAGCCGAAGCGGTGCGTGCGGCTCGCGGCGTTCCCGAACTTCTCGGAGAAGTAGGGGCGCATAGCCTCTAACACCCGGTCGTCGACGGGGGTGGTGGCGTTGTGGTCGAGGTAGATCGGCTC
>JAUYMQ010000450.1 GCA_030698575.1 Deltaproteobacteria bacterium | reverse complement strand
GCAGATCGTCACGCGCCGCACCACGTCGGGCAGTTCGATCCGCCGAAGACCCGTCGTGCTGAGCGCCGCCCACACGGCGAGGCCCGGGCAGGCCTGCGCGACACTCAGCGCCGTCTCGATCCCCTCCGCTAGTGCCAGGTGCTCGGCCGGCCCTGCGAAGCGCACGGCCCCGTCGGCGCACGGGCCCAACATCGCCCGCGACGGCTCGAGCTGCGCCTTGCCGGCGCCTCGAGGCGCGATCCAGGTCCGGTGCACCGCGACGATCTGGCCGTCGCGGCCCTGGACGGCCGCCACCATCGCCGGCGCGCGCCGGCCTGTCGGGTGACGCAAGCTCGGATGAAAACGCAGGCTGGGGGGGACGCGCTCGACCTGGATCCCGCGGTGCTCAAGGTAGGCGTGGGCGGCCGTACCCGTGGCGGGCGTGCACTCGCGCCAGAGGCGGCGGGCGATCTCGGATCTCTCGAGCGGTGAAAGCGCCGCGATCCGCACTGGCGGCGCGACGGCGGCCCGGGCGGGCAGTCCGCCCAGCGCATCTCTTACCGCGATCCACGAGCACCCTGCGAAGCAGTGGAAGAGCGGGCGCCCGTTCGCACCCTCGCGCACGCTCAAGCTCGGAGTGCGATCGTCGTGAGCAGGGCACCGCGCGGTGTAGCGGCCGGGGCCCGCGGGCCGGACGCCATCGAGGCGCGGGAGCAGCTCGGCGAGGGGTGAGCTCATCGCCGCCCTCCTGCTACCGCCCGACAGTGGCAAGGCACCCCCGCCGGTGCACGTCGGCACCGCTCGGCCCGCTCGAGGGCCAGAAGGGCCCGGGCGAGGTCGCGGATGGCGAAGGTGATAAAGGCGCCACGGGAGGACATGAGAAACGGCCGCCGGCGAGAGCTTCGCGCGGACGGCGGCGTTGGGACTTGCCGGGTGTCGCGCGCGTGTGATAGGTTCTCCCGCATCGTGTTCTCTCCGCGAAGCCGCGCCCCGACCAGAGTCGCGGTTTTCGCACGTTCAGGGCCGGGGGTACGTTCAGCCCTTTAGTTCACTGCACGAGTGAAACGCTCCTCGACTTGTCCGCGCCGGCGCTCTTTGCAGGCCGCGGCCCTCCCTTCGGTGCGACGTCTGGCGCGCCGTCTCGAGCATCACCGTCCGGCTTCGGCGCCTCCCCGAGCAGCTCCGCGCGGCGGAACCGCCACGGCCCGCCCGGCCAGGGCCGGAAGGCGCCGCAAACCTCCCCGCTCAGGGCGTGATCGCTCAACGCCCGGCGGGAGACGTGAATCAGCGCCGCGGCTTGCTTCAGGTCGAGAATTTCAGGCGGCGACGACTTCCTGGGCACCGCTTCCTCCGGATTCATGTGTGGGCGTGAATTCGGCGATGTCGCGGCCGAGCACGCCGCGCAGACGCTTTCGCTCCGCGTCCGTCGGGCGCATACGGCCCGACAGGATGCAGGAGAGCACGGGCGCGTTGATGCACGCCGCGCGCGCGAGCTCGTTCTGAGACTCGTAGCCAGCAGCCCGCATCGCTTCTCGAAACTTTGGCGACGCCTTCATGTGTACCTCGCCCCCCCAGTAGAAATAAAAAAGCGACCCGCGTCCGTGAGGACTCAGAGTCGCTTTCCGATCGACTTCCGACTTCCGCCGCTCGACGGGGATCAGGCCGTCGGGCGTTATGTCTCGCGCCTAGTTTTATAAACGCTTACCATCGCGCACGCAAGATTTTTTAGAAGCCCAAAGTATAACGGCCTGCGCGATGCTCCGAGGCCCGGGAGGCCCGCAGAGTTCAACGCTTAAGAGGCCCGCAAACGCATGGTGAATAAATAGGAACGTCGAGGAAAGCGCGGCGGGACGCGGAATATCTGGCGGCGGCGATTCAGCCGGATGCGGGCGTCGAAATGCAGAAAAGCCCCGAGTTATCGGGGCTTTCCCTTTGTCGAGAGCGCCGTTTGCCAGAGGCTTATGAGACCCTCGCTCTAACCACTGAGCTACGCAGCCACTGGGTCCCTGGCGGAACGGGAGGGCACTCTACCAAAAAGGCGGGAGAATTCCACCGCGATGCCCGCGGCGCGCCGGGTTCGGGCCCCTAGATCGGGTTCCCGGTCATGACAGACCGGGTCGAGACCTTCACCGTCAGGTTCGACACCATCAGGAACACCTGATAGCTCGAATCGGTTCGGACACTGAGGACTCCCGTCAGAGGGCTGATCGTGACCCTCGATTTCGATTTGAGGGGGGTGATCTGCACGGGCTCCATCGCCTCCATTCCGATTTCCTGCTCTAGGTTGATGATCTGCTCCAGGAGGTTGGAAGTATAGAGCATCAGCTTCCCCTTCAGCTCGAACCACGCCCCCATGTCGGAGATGTTCGCGCCGTCCTCCTGGTAGAGGTAGGTCCGGTCGCTGTTGAGCGCGAGCATGGCGGTTACCGGGAAGCTCTGCGAGACACTCCCTACCCGAACCGTGGCCGTCCCCGAAAGATCGTACAGGGTCCCGCCGTTGGCCCCGGCCGGGCTGGCCCAGAAGATTCCCAGCAGGACAAATCCGAGAACCAGGTTCCTTCGCAACATCACGCACCTCCTCTGTGCGCCCCCGCGCGGCGCGCGGAGGCGGAATCGGCGGGCTTTCACGCACCTAGACGAGCCGGTCGAAGAGAACGCCCGGGTTCAGGATGCCCCGTGGATCGAGACGCTTCTTGGCGGCGCGCAGCGCATCGGCCACCAGCGGGGGGCATTCGTTCAGATACCAGGGCTGGTGGTCGCGCCCGACAGCGTGATGGTGCGTCGTCGCCCCGCCCAGGCGGTCGATGGCTTCCGACGCCGCCTCCTTGATCGCGTCCCACTGCGC
>JAUYMQ010000445.1 GCA_030698575.1 Deltaproteobacteria bacterium | reverse complement strand
GGAAGGCTCCTACAATCGCATCCTCTCGAGCCTGGTCGTCTGCTACCTCTACCGGCCCGAAGCCACCATCGGGGAATTTCACCGGCTTCTCGCACCGGGCGGTTCGCTCGTGCTGTCGAGCATGAAGCCCGATGCCGACGTCTCGCGCATCTACATGCGGCTCATCGAACGGCTCCGGCGCTCCCCGGAACTCGAGATTCCCGAAGGCCTCACGCGGGACGATCTCCTGAACTCCGCGCGCACCTTCCTGAACAAGGCGGCCGGGATCCTGAACCTCGAGGAAGCCGGCGCCTTCGAGTTCCTCCCGCGTGAGCGCCTCGTCGAGATCTTCCGTGACGCAGGATTCCGTGACGTTCACGTGACCGACACCTTCGGAGACCCGCCACAGGCCTATGTGCTCTCGGGCCGCCGAGCCTGACCCCGCGGCCGCCCTCAGCCCCGCCCGAACAGGCCATCCAGCTCCCGGAACCGCCCCATCCGCCCGAAGCGATCTCGTTACAGTGCTGCTTCAGCGCAATCCTTAAAGCCAGGCGCTCGGGCACCCGATGAGAATCCGGGCCCCGCCCTCTCCGGGCGCGCGCCCGAAAGGGCGCCATGCGTCCGGCACGAGGAGGCCGGAGGCGGCAGGGAGACGGATGGAGAACCAGATGACCCCGGCATTGCGCGCGGCCTACGCGGCCGAGCAGGGCGAGCAGACCTACGTCAACGTCCGGTTCTTCAGCGTCCTCTGTTTCGGCATCAACCAGGCCTTCAAGGTCGTCGACTATTTCGTTTTTCCGGACATGTTCGAGATCTACCTCGCCGTCCGGCTCGCTCTCGACGTAGTGCTCGCCCTTGCCTACTTCAGAGTCACTCCCCGGAATTCCGGCAGAATGAAGCGGATCGCGGTCATCGCCACGGGGCTCATGCTCACGGTGGTCGTGAACGGGGCAGGGACCTATCAGAACAACTACTACGTCGGATTCCTGCTGCTGATGTTCGGGCTGGTCATTCTGTTCCCGGTCACGGGGCTCGAGGCCTTTCGCGTGAACAGCGTGCTCTATCTTACGTACCTCATCCCCGGCGTCATGGGTTCCTACGTCGGGGACCTCATCCCCTTCATGCTCCACAATGTGTTTCTTCTGTCGGGTGTCGCCGTGAGCACGGTCGCTGGAAGGGTAGGCGAGCGGATTCGCGTATCCGAGTTCCTCCGGCGCGACGAGCTGCGGCGGGCCTACGATCATCTCAAGGAGCTGAGCGAGGCCAAGTCGCGTTTCTTCTCGAATGTCAGCCACGAGCTGCGCACTCCGCTCACCCTCGTTCTGGCGCCCCTCGAAACGATGCGAAACGGCGATCTGGGCGAGCTGACCGAGAATCAGAAACGGTACGTCGACTCGATGTACGAGAACGGACTGCGGCTGCTGCGGCAGATCAATCACCTTCTCGACGTGGTGAAGATCGATGCCGATCGGGCGGCGCTGCTCCGTGAGCCGACAGACATCGGCCTCTTCATCGAGAACCTCGTCAACGCAGCCGGGCCCATTGCGGTCCGGAAGCGGATTTCTCTCCGGCCCATGCTCGATCAGGACCTGCCCAGGATCCTCGTCGACCCGGAGAAGTTCGAGAAGATCCTCCTCAATCTCCTCTCCAACGCGATCAAGTTCACCCCTTCGGGCGGGAGCGTGCTCGTTTCGGCTTCCCGGCATGGGGAGGTTGTGCGAATCCGCGTCGCGGACAGCGGCATCGGGATTGCGCCGGAGTTCATTCCGCACCTTTTCGAAAGGTTCAGCCAGGCCGAGGGCTCTACGCAGCGGCGATTCGGCGGCACCGGCCTGGGGCTCACCCTCGTGAAGGAGTTCACGGAACTTCACGGCGGCCACGTGGAGGTGGAAACCACGCCCGGGGAGGGCGCGACCTTCACGATAACGCTACCGGTGGAGACGGCGGCCGAGAGCACCGCGGCAATTGAAGGGACGGATACCCCGCGCACGGGCCAGGCCTTCATCGATCAGGAGCTGAGCGACATCTCGCTGGACGAGGAGGAGGAGCAGATCGAGGCACGCCCCCAGGACGAGCAAGGGGAGGCGGAGCCGCTCATCCTGGTGGCGGACGACAACCCTGACATGTTGCGCTTCATGGCCGACGCGCTGGGGGTTGAATACCGCGTTGTGACCGCCCGTGACGGCATCCGCGCCCTCCGCATCGCCACGGAGCGGATCCCCGATCTCGTCGTGCTCGACGTCATGATGCCGGGCATCAACGGAATCGAGCTGGTCCGACGGCTGAGAGAGAACGAATCCACCTCCCGGATTCCCATCATCATGGTGACCGCGCGGATCGGCCTCGACCAGAAGATCCAGGGGATGCAGAAGGGCGCCAGCGACTACCTGTACAAACCCTTCAGCGTGGCCGAGTTCAAGGCCAGGGTTGCGGGCCTCCTGCGCCAGCGCACGATGGAGCGCGAGCTGCAGTCGAGAAACCGCGACCTCGAGACCACGAACCGCCGTCTCGAAGAGCTGGTGGTCCATCAGGAGAAGCTTTCGGTTCTCGGGGAACTGCTGGCCGGAACGGCGCACGAACTGAGCACACCGATTGCCTATCTCGCCTCGAACGCGCGTGCGCTGGAGGGCTACCTCCGGGATCTCGGGAGCTACGTGACGGCGGCCCGGGAGCACGCGCGGGGCGACGCGGATCTGGAGACGCTCGCCCGAAAGATCGATCTCGACGCTATCCTGGAGGACCTGGGCGATCTGGCTCTGGGCTTCATCGAGGGCGGGAACCGTTCGAAGGAGATTATCCGCAACCTGCGCACCTACTCGAGGCGCGACGAGCAGCTCATCCAGCAGACGGACCTCCGATCCTGCGTGGAAAGCAGCCTCATGCTCCTGCTGAGCCAGACAAGGGGGCGCATCAACGTGCACCGGGACGACGATCCTGAGCTGATGCCGGTCCGCTGCGTCGAAGGGCAGATCAAGCAGGTGATAGTCAACCTCCTCGCCAACGCCATCCAGGCCATCCCGAACGAGGGAGACATCTGGATCGCCACGCGGCATCACGCCAACGGCGCGGAGGGGTTTTCGAGGCCCTGTGTGGAGCTGTCGGTGCGCGACTCAGGCAGTGGAATTCCGGCTGGAATGATGGACGAGATCTTCCGCCCCTTCGTCACGACGAAGGCGGAGTCGAGCGGCACCGGCCTCGGGCTGCCGATCGCACGGGACATCGTGCACAAGCATGGTGGCCGGATTCACGTGGTGAGCGAGCTCGGTGCGGGGACGACGTTTTCGATCTTCCTCCCGCTGGGCCCCCTTTCCGACCATCTCGCCGGGGACTTCAATCGCGGGGAGGGTTTCGAGCCCTCCACTCCATGAGCCTGCGCATCCCTTCCTGAAATTCCACGCCGGGCGTGTAACCCAGCAGGCGGTGGGCCTTCTCCCAGCGGAAAACCGTGTTGCGGGACAGCAGCGCCACTCCGTAGCGGCTGATGGGAGGAGGGGTCTGCCTGCCCAGCAGGCGCCACACCCACTCGAGAGCGATGGCCGAACCAAAGGCGAGCCGGTAGGGCACCGAGAGGGTCGGCAGAGGCGCCCCGACCGCCTCGCAGAGTCTCCCGACGAAGTGGCGTACTTCGACGGGCTCCCGGTCGACTATGAAGAATGCCTCGCCGCCCGCGGCGTCACGCTCGGCGCCCAGCAGGAGGGCGTCAACCACGTTGTCGATGTAGGAGATCGAGCAGAGCGATCGCCCCCCGCCCACGAGCACGAGCTGGCCCTTGCGAGCGAGCGCCTCGATGCGGGGGAGAAACTTGGTGTCTCGCGGACCCCAGATGATGTGGGGCCGGATGGCTGTGGTGAAAAGAGCCCCGCCATGGGCATCGAGCACGCGGCGTTCGGCCTCGGCCTTCGTTGCGCTGTAGAAATCACGGTGCCTGGGCGGGATCGGATAGCTCTCATCGGTGCCATGGTGATCGTCGAAGGCGAAAACGACACTTTGCGTGCTCACGTGGACGAGCCGCTGGATACGGGCTTCCCGGCACGCGTCGATGACGTTCTGCGTCCCTTCCACGTTGACGGCGTGGAAGTGATCGTAGGCGCCCCAGTCGGAAGAGAAGGCGGCGGCATGATAGACGATCTCGACGCCCTGGCACGCCTCCATCACCGACGCGCGATCGGTGACGTCGCCCTCGGCCATCTCGACGCCGAGCGATCGGAGGAACGCTGTGTCGCTCGTCCGCCTGACGAGGACGCGGACCTTGTCTCCACGTGAGACGAGTCGCTCGACCAGGCTGCCGCCCAGAAAACCTGTCCCCCCCGTGACGAGCACACGCATGTTATTCCCTCCCCGGGCCTCCCCGGCACGCAATCGGTTGCGACCCCGCTCAGCCCTTCTCTCCGGACAACCTCGTTGTCACCGGCACGCCTTCGGGACGGCGCGCGGCCAGGCGCGCCACCGCCTTTCGATCTCCGTCTCCGGCCGGGATGACGGTCTCGCTGTAAGCCTCGATCAGGAGCCCGGAAAATGCATTCTTCAATTCACTGGGACAGAGAAGGTAGTCGGGATTCGAAGGCCGCCCCGCACGACTCACGCGCGGATGGTCCGTGGTGAAGGTCTCGAAAAGGATCCATCCCCCGGGTGAGAGTGCCTCGATGAAAGAAGGGAAAAGGTCACGCTGCAGATAATTGACGTTCACGACAAGCGCAAGTGCGAGCTGCGCTGGATGTCCACCGGGAGCGAGCGGCGCCAGCCCCGCTATTTCAAGATCGAGGAGGCGTGCGTCGAGGGTGAGACCCCCGGCCCTTGCCGCCGAGCGCGCACGCGAGATTGCCGCCTCGTCGCGATCGACTCCCAGAACGTCGAAACCCGAGGCCGCCATGAGAAGGGCGTGCCTTCCCTCGCCCATGGCGACGTCGAGCGCACGGCCCTTCGCCACGCGCGGGAGCCACTCGCGAATGAACTCCGATGGCACCCCTTCGTGCCGATGCTCCCCCATCCGCTGCCTCGAGATCGCGCGTTCGCAGTGTGACGCCGGTGTGGTGAATCATGAAAGATCGCCGCCGCCGCTGGGCGCGTCGCAGTATATCCCATCGGATATGGGGCGGGGGTCGGGGAAGGCCGCGCCAGTGCCACAAACGAGTGCTCATTTGTTTCAGGTGAAAGCGTCAATATTCCGGACTGTTGCGCCTTTTCACAAGAAAGCGCCTGAATGAAGGTGTTTGTCCCGATCCGATCGTGGTACGCGACCCGGTTCGAGAATCCCCGCCACACCTCGAGTGCTGCGCGTGCGGCAAGAATCGTTGACAACCCCGGGTAAGGGCCTGTAACTTGAACGAAATTTTCGACCGGAAGGGTTGGGCCGGGGGTCCGCGGACCAAACCGCGGAGAAACAGGGGGGGGGAGATTCAATGCGATTTCGCTCGATGGGGATCCTGGCGGCCGCCGCCGTGGCAATGCTGACGGCGGGAATGCTCGGGATCGACGTGGCGGGCGCCGCCACGCTCACGGTGACCTGCCCGGCGTCGGTGCAGACCGCCGTCAACGCGGCCTGCTCGAACGACGTGATCCTGGTCACGGGAACCTGCGCCGAATCCGTCGTCGTGGGCCTCCAGACGTTCGCGGCGGGATGCCCTGAGGGCGTGGTGCCCTTCTCCAAGCTGACCATCAAGGGGAGCGGGACGAAGAGCAGCGGGGCGACGATCATCCAGGGCCAGGCGGGCCCTGCTATCACCGTCACGGCCGACGCCGTCAACGTGACCCTCCAGAACATGACGGTCGGGTCCAACACGAGCCACGGCATCGCGGTGGTGAGCGCCCATAAGGTGATTATCAACAACGTGAAGACGCCCACTACGCTCCCACTTCTGGGGACCGCGATGGACGGTGTGAACGTCGACATGCTGAGCACCAACACGATGGTCACCTCGTGCACGTTGAACGGCAACCTCGGCGACGGCGTGGAGATGGGCGCCACTTTCGGCCAGATCCACAACGTGACCGCCAACGACAACGGCATGGCCGGCATCCGGATCACGGGGAGCAGCGCGGACGTCCAGCGCTGCACGGCCAAGGATACCACCGCCCCCGGAGTCCAGCAGTACGGGTTCTATGTCGACGGGCCGACGGCCATCCTCCAGCGGAGCGCGGCGGACAGCAACGCGATCGCCCAGTTCTTCGACGCGCCGGCCAGCCGGGGCGTGATCCACTTCCGCAATGTGGCGGGGCTGAGCAACGCTGCGGCGCCCTTGCCGGGGGATGGGTTCTCGGAGAATGGCAGTGGCAACTACATCAGCAGCTGCACCTCCATCCGCAACATGGGCCACGGCGTCCATATGGCCGGCGACGGCAACGAGCTGCAGCTTACGGTCTCGAGCCAAAATGTGGGATCCCAGGTCTTGATCACGGGCGACCGGAATCTTATCGACCGGAGCACCGCCCTCCGTGTCGGGACCGGTTTTTTCACGAGCGTACTGCCGGACTTCAATGTCATTCTCGGCTCCACGGCGAATTTCTTTGTGCGCTGCGTGGCAAGTCTTGAATCGGGCGCGGCGTCGGGCCAGGGGTATGCCATTCCCGATGCAACGACCACGGGCACGCGGAACACGCGGCGTCCGGCGCTCCCCACTGATCCGCCGGTGTCCATGCGCTGAGATGGCGGACGTTCTCCGTATTCGAGGGGCGCCGGAACCGCCGACGCCCCGTTCATTCGCCCTCAAGGTTTCCCGGGATCGTTCGAAGAATCATAAAGATCCACCCTTTCCCGCCGAGTCCGGAGGTTTTCCCATGAGAAGGCCCGTGTTTGCGGCCGTCCTGGGGCTGCTCGTGTTGCTCCATTCCGTGCCCGCCGGGGCGGGGAATAAGGGGAACCAGCTGACCGTGGGTCCGACGGGACAGTTCGCGACGATCCAGGAGGCCGTGGACGCCGCCCAGACCGGCGATCAGGTGGTTCTCGAAGACGGTGTCTATAACGAGTCCGTGGTCGTCGCCGGGAAAGAGAATCTCACTTTGAAGGGCGCCCGCAGGAACGCCATCGTGATCGGCACCACGAGCCACACCATCTCGCTTCTCCCGGGCGGCGGCTTGACAACCCGCCTGATCGACGACGACACTCAGAACCGGCCGGTGGGCCAGGGGTTGCCCAACACGGTGTGCGTGGACGGCGGCGCCGACGGCATCTGCGACACGGCCGCCGTCGCAAGCGACAACCAGTCGGTGCCGGTGGGGCAGGGACAGCCTTCGTCCGCCTGCGTGCAGGCCGGCGCCGACGGCACGCTCGACACGGCCATGCCCGCGAACGACGACGTGATCCAGGTCATCTTCGGGCGGATCACAAGCGGCCCCGACGGCATCTGCGACACGACCGCGGACCCCAATGACGACCAGGCCATTCCTGTGGGCCAGGGCCTGCTCAACGGGTTCTGCGTCGACTCGGCGGCCGACGTTATCTGCGACACCACCTCCGACCCGGGCGATGCCCAGACCCTACCGATCGGGCAGGGCGACCCCGACACGGCTTGCGTCGGCGCCGGTCCGAACGCGGTTCTCCAGACGGCTCCCGCAGGCGACGACACCGTGCAGCAGCCGAACCTCACCGCCGACTTCATCGCGACGGGGCCGGACGGCGTGTGCGACACGACGGCCGTGAGAATCGACGACGCCCTGGATCCGAGCCTCCTGCAGATCTCCTCGGGCCCCGACGGAATCTGC
>JAUYMQ010000435.1 GCA_030698575.1 Deltaproteobacteria bacterium | reverse complement strand
CCGCACGTGACTAGGTTCACCTATGGCGACACGACCCAGATTCCAGCACGGATCGTGCTGGAGCAGGGGCCATGACACGTATCGGCGCAATCTGCCGCCTAACAAGCGCTTGAAGCTGGCGGCGCGCGTAGATTGTGGAATGAATCTTTCTTTAGCGCGCCGCAGCTTAAGCGCGATCCGTTAGACAGCGGCTACGAACCGGTCCTGTCCCCCGACTGACGGGGTCTTCGATGAAGCACTATCCCCTCACTCTACTCATCCTGATCGCGGTCGCGCTCGCGCTGTCGGGACTCGCGCCGTACGACCGTACCACGTGGTGGCTGGAGATCTTTCCCATCCTGATCGGGGCCCCGATCCTGGTGGCCATCTATCGCCGCTTTCCTCTCACCCCCCTTTTGTACACGCTATTGGCGGTCCATGCGCTCATCCTCATGGTAGGCGGGCATTACACGTACGCCCGCGTGCCGCTCGGGTTCTGGGCCCAGGACCTCTTCGGCTTTGCACGGAACCATTATGATCGCCTGGGGCACTTTGCCCAGGGTTTCATCCCGGCCATGCTCGTACGCGAGATTCTCGTACGGACCTCGCCGCTCCGCCCTGGCCGCTGGCTGTTCGTGCTCGTCACGGCAGTGTGTTTGGCCTTCAGTGCGTGTTACGAATTCATCGAGTGGTGGTCCGCGCTGGCCGGCGGGGAGAGCGCCGAGGCCTTCCTTGGGACGCAAGGCGACGTGTGGGACACGCAATGGGATATGTTCCTCGCGTTGATCGGGGCGATTACCGCGCAGCTCGTGCTCAGCAAAGTGCATGACCGCGCCCTGAGGAGACTGCTGGGCCAGCCCGAGGGTGTCGCCGCTGTCTAACCAGCGCTTGAAGCTGACGGCGCGCGTAGATTAAGGAATGAATCTTTTTTCAGCGCGCCGCAGCTTAAGCGCACTCCGTTAGGCGGCACACAACACCATGGCCCCTTAGCTGGGACGTACCAGATGACAAGATCCACGGCGGTGGGCCTGAGCCTGGCCGTCCAGCTTGGGTCGACTCTTGTTGCGGCTTGTGCTTCCGGGCGTGCCGCCCTCGTACAGGAACAGCGGGCGTCGCTGAAGATTGCTCAGCTCCGTCCTCAGCCGGAGGACCTTCCGGTGCTCCGTGCAGTTGATCTCGCCACCGGACTCGTATTCCGGGCTTATTACGATGCCGCGGTAGAGCACGTTGCCCGAACGTACATTCCGACGATCGCTGCCCTGTGTCGCGAAGCCGCCATGTTGGTGGCTGTCGATCCTGGCTTGGTTGATTGGTCCGCTGTCGCGTTCGTTCAGGACTCCGGCTACGTTCCGCCGCGCCGCAGCGGCGAGGTGCGCTGGAATGTTCTTGTTGATCCGTCTCGGCACCTCGGTCCTGTGGGGGAGAGGGACTTGTACCAGACGCTCCCCCACGAGCAGGTACACGCAATCCAAAGTACGCTCGGCTCCGAGCCGCCTCGTTGGTTCGCCGAAGGTATGGCCGAATGGGCCGGCCTGCATGTGACGCAACGTAGAGCACCGGTTCTGGCGCAGGAGAGGCGTACCGAACTCAGGAACGCCTATGAGTCGCTGAGCGAACCGCTCAACCTCTCTGGATGGGGAGGTGTCACCGTGAAGCGAGAGGCCATTCTGCGACAGGTCACACCCGAGCAACGCGCGCGAATGGAGACCGATCCGAGTTACTCGCCTCCGGGACCCTTCCGGTTCGGCTCTGGTGATATGATCAGTGACGAATCGAACGCGCTCGCACGTTACGGCGCATCGCTGGCCTTGTTCGAGATGCTGGAGAAGACTGCCGGGCTGGACCGGATGCGAGCGTGGTTTCGCGCGGTGTGGCAGGTGGATCGCAGGCTGAACACAGAGGAGCTGCTTTCACGAGCGTACGAACACACCGGCGTCGACCTTCAGCCCTGGTTCCGACGCTAGGAGGTATTCCGGTGGGTATGGTGCCGCCTAACAAGCGCTTGAAGCTGGCGGCGCGCACAGGATATTGAATGACGACTTTTTCTTCAGCGCGCCGCAGCTTAAGCGCGATCCGTTAGGCGGCGGATTCGACCGAGGGTTCGACATGCAAGATGTCCCGCAGGCGTTCTACGTTGCCTTCGGCCTCAGTCTTGTCTACATCATCTCGCTCTTGCGCCTGAGCGCATTTCGGCGAGATCGGCAAAACGGGGACGGCATTTTCGCCGCACCAGCACCCATCACCGAGTTCCTATCTCGCGATACTTATGATGAGGGCGGCCAAGGTCTCCTAACCTGGGTTCGCATCGTCCTCATCCTAGCGATCGTCGCGCTCGGGTGGATGATTCGCAGCTTCGCGCAGGCTTCCGGTTCTTGAGTCCGCCGCCTAACAAGCGCTTGAAGCTGGCGGCGCGCGTAGATTAAGGAATGAATCTTTCTTCAGCGCGCCGCAGCTTAAGCGCGATCCGTTAGGCGGCACGCAAACAAAGTGAGGTAAGCCATGGCCTACACCTCCGTTCGTGCTCGATCGATGCTCATGACCACGTTGGTGCTGGCTGCCTGTGGGGAAACGACCTTAGGGCCGGAATCCGAGCTGCAGGGCTCATATGCGCTCACAAGCGTCGACGCGCAGCCACTGCCTGTACTACTCTGGAGCGAGAATGGACAGACACTATGGTTGCTATCTGAGACCATCGGGTTTGATGGCCAGGGGGCGGCGACGCGCGTATTCAGTTGGCGGCGCGACAGTCTTGACATCATCGGGGTTGCGGCGCAAACCGTGACACATCGTTCAGGGTATCGCGTGCGCGCAGATAGCCTCATGATCGGACATTTCACGTGTCCTCCGAACGCTCTCTGTCCGTTGCCGGAGTTTGGCGTTTTCTCACGAGACTCAGTGCTGCTGGAGCGCCCTGTGTATGCTGGACGACTCTTCCGTTACGAACATCGCTCCCAGCTATAGAGGACTCGCCTCGGTGTCCGCGCCGCCTAACAAGCGCTTGAAGCTGGCGGCGCGCGTAGATTGTGGAATGAATCTTTCTTTAGCGCGCCGCAGCTTAAGCGCGATCCGTTAGGCGGCGCGTAAACCGACTTAAAACGCAGGCAGCTTCCATCACGTTTACGGCCCCTGACAGACCAGACCGCTCACCGTGTCCCTGCACCAATGCGGGCCGTCACAGCAAGATCCCACAAAGGTGCCACACTCCTGTCCTACTTTCCGGCACGCCGGTTCGGTGAGTCCAAACCCGTCACACCCGGCTGTGATCGCCGGGAGAGCTCCAGCGCATAGCAGGGGAAACAGCAGGCTAAGCCATTTGAGCTTTCGCATAACGCCTCCTGTCAGCCACTGTGGCGAACGTCCTCCTACGCCACGCCATCAAGCGCTCGCGTTTCGAATGCCAGTAGAGTGCCCGACAAGCGTCAAGCCCCCGTCAAGCGACTCTGGCGCGCCGCCTAACAAGCGCTTGAAGCTGGCGGCGCGCGTAGATTGTGGAATGAGTCTTTCGTCAGCGCGCCGCAGCTTAAGCGCGATCCGTTAGGCGGCAGCTCAGCCCCATGGCAACATCTAGCACTCAAGAGGAAGTCCGCGCTGCCAAGATCGCCGCGATGGGTCTGGAGCTTGGTGAGCTGCACTTCCTCCTCTGGCACGATGTGGCCTGGCTGCACCTCAAGTGGCAGGAGTTCCGAGAACTATTCGCGACGAGCGAATCACGAATCGCCTTAATGAATAAAACGGCGCCCGAGTTCTTCTCGAACCTGGAACGAGTGTTGTGGCAGGATGTACTCCTTCACCTGAGCCGCCTCTCTGACCCGCCTGGAACCGGGGGCCAGCGCAATGTTTCGGTCCGTGGCCTGACGCCCCTAGTCGTAGGCGGTCTTCGAGGTGAGCTGAATCGCGGGCTGGATGATTTCGAGGACAAGACCCGGTTTGCTCGAGACTGGCGGCACCGCCTTTATGCGCACCGCGACCTGGAGCATGCTGCCACTCCATCAGCGCGTCCGCTGGAGCCAGCAAGTCGGGCAAAAGTGGAAGAGGCACTCGCGTCACTGCGCTGGTTGATGAATCTCATCGAGGGTCACTATCAAAAGGGCGAGGTTGCGTATGCCGACGCAACGCGCGCGGGAGATGGCGCCTATATGCTCCTGTGGTATCTCGACAGCGGGCTCGAGGCAGACGAGAAACGTCGCGGCGGCCATGGTCTTTGGCGACCACGCTTCAAATAGCCTGCCGCCTAACAAGCGCTTGAAGCTGCCGGCGCGCGTAGATTAAGGAATGAATCTTTCTTTAGCGCGCCGCAGCTTAAGCGCGATCCGTTAGGCGGCACACAAAGATGAGGACGTCCTTTCGCGGTGAAATGGTTACGTTACTTGCTGCAGTTTTCGTCGCGTCCGCCGCCGCGCAATCCCCATCGGATTCAACGACTCTACGCCACTGGCGAGTTCTTTCAGTCGTTGCACCGAGACTACCCAATGGCCTGGCGACGGCTCAAGACACTCTCGTTCTCGCCAATGGCACACGCTTCGCCACTGGTCTCTACCACGTCCGTGTCCTAGATATCCTGCCCCGTTCCAACAAGCCGCCATTCTTCGTACTCGAGGGCATAGGGTGCGTCGAGTGTGATGCGGTCCCCCTGATCTACATTCAGTCGCCCGCCGATGGGCCGGTCTATTATCCAACCCAGAAGCCATATGCCACACCAGGTATCGGCTACTCTTCTGATCTCGAGGACACTATTCCGATCGTTCGTGCGCGCGTCTTTGTTGGAACGTGTCTCACCAACATGACTGTTGGTATCGTGTGGTTCGCGACCGAGCGGGATGGTTCCACCTGGCTCTCGAAAGTGCATGTGATTGACGTCGTGTCGGATACCTTGCGGGCGCGCGACCGTCCGGCCCCGCTGCCTAATGTGCGGGATGTCTCAGGCTACGTCGCGAAAGGTTCTTGTCGTGAACTCAAGGCAGCGCCGTAATCGTGCCGTCTGATATCAACTTTGAAGTGCAACACTGAGCGTTATCCCGCATAGCATTCCTCCGGTGTGCGGTAGCTGAGTCGCTTCCGTGGTCGGCGATTCAGTTTCGCAGCGATCCGATTGCAATCGTGTTGGGTGAGGTGGGCCATACTCTGGCGCTTGGGTAGGTACTGCCGCACCAGGCCATTGGTGTTTTCGTTAGTGCCGTGTTCCCAGGCGTGATGCGGCGTGGCGAAGTAGAACGCTGTCCCGGTTGCTCGCTCGAGCGCGGCGTACTCGTGAAACTCGGTGCCGTTGTCCACGGTGATGGTCCGCACCGGGTGGGACTGCGCAGCAATCAATCGCTGCGCGCGCTGATTCACCGCCGCGCTGGTGTGTTGGTCTAACTGGCCGAGCAGCAAGTAGCCGGTCTTCCGCTCAACGAGACTCAGCACACACGGGCCGGCCTGGCTCGCGCCGAGCATCGTGTCGCCTTCCCAATGTCCGAGCTCGCGCCGGGTCTCGACCGCCGCGGGCCGCGTGGTGATCGGGCGCTTGCCGGCCAGGCGGCCGCGGCTGTCGTAGCGGCCATAGCGTTTGCGGCGCTGCTTGCGTGCGCCGCGCAGATGCCGGTAGAGCGTGCCGCCGGCGCGCTTCTCGGCCCAGATGTAGCGATAGATCGTCTCGTGGCTGACCCGCAGCACGCGGTGGCGGCGCAGCCACCCGGCTACTTGCTCAGGGCTCCAATCCTCGCGCAGCAGCTCCTGGATCTGCGTCCACTCCTCAGGCGAGAACTGCCGATTGCGCCGGGAGCGCGAACGCCGACCGCGGGCGTACCAGTCGGCGAGCGGGGGCCGGTAGGTCCCATCACTGTGGGCTCGATTGCGCCGCACCTCGCGGCCGATCGTGCTGCGGTGGCGGCCGAGCGTGCGAGCGATGGCGGCGGGGGAGAGACCCTGCTGCCGCAACAGCCCCACGGTGTACCTTTCCTCGAAGGTGATCTGGCGGTACAGCATTGGTAGGCTTCCTTCTCTTGGCGGAGTTGGTTGCCTATCGTATCGCCAGGTCACCGTTTCCGTCGGCGGCGGTGTTGCACTTACTATATGAATCCGCGCCGCCTAACACGCGCTTGAAGCTGACGGCGCGCGTAGATTAAGGAATGACTTCTTCTTCAGCGCGCCGCAGCTTAAGCGCACCCCGTTAGCCAGCCACGGGCGTTGCTGGTAGGTTGAGCCCTTCACGAGCGGCATTACCTCGCTGCGCAGATCACACAACCCTCAAGCGCCCTTGAGCCCTTCACGCTCCGGTGCGAGTACACAGCACTGGCACGAGGTGCGGGCCGTTGTTCTCGCTCGTGACAACCGACGTTGTAAGCAGTGCGGTGAGCTCTGCGCCGAAGGTGAAGCGGACGTACACCATCTGGTTCCGCGTGCAGCTGGGGGCATGGATGACCCAGCGAATCTGATCACACTGTGCGACGGTTGCCATGCGGCGCGCCATCCCAACTTGCAGGGCACGCTCGCTCGCAGGGTGATCGAACGTTGGGGTTTGCGACTTGCAAAGTGGCTGGATCGTCGAGGTGACCTGACAGGTCTCGACGAGTCACTGGGAGCGACTTTGCGCTTGCTTGGCGTGACTCGCTTTCGCACCCCTCAGTTGGAGGTCGTGCTCGCAGCGCTCCGCGGGGAGTCACTGCTGCTGGTGAGCGCGACCGGATCGGGCAAATCGCTCTGTTTTCAGGTGCCGATCCTGCTGGGTCGGGGATGTGGATTCATCATATCGCCGCTGAAGGCTCTCATGAGCCAACAGGTGGCTGACCTCCACTCCTGGAAGATCCCAGGAACATTCATCAACGGCGATCTCGGACCCATGGAGAAGGAAATCAGGTACGCGCTTCTCCGGGATCACGCGATCAAGTTTCTTTTTTGCACTCCGGAGCGGTTCGATTCCGCGATGGTACGTCCAGCCGAGGTCGAGGAGATCACGCGGGCTAGGCCGAGCTACTTGGTGGTCGATGAAGCACACTGTATCGATCGTTGGGGACGGGACTTTCGCCCGAACTACGGCAGATTGCGCGCAGTGCGTACTGCTCTCGGCGACCCTCCGCTGCTGGCGTTTACTGCCACTGCTGGAGTTGAGAGCCAAAAGCGGATTCTGCAATCACTCGGGATACCGACTGCCCGAGTTGTTGTAACCGGAGTGAATCGCCCGAACATTGCTCTCGCGCGCCTTGATGGCGTGGCCGATGAGAAGCGGTATTCAGTGATCATTTCCCTTCTGGGCATCATGCCGCCCGGTCGCGCCATGCTGTTCGTGCCTACCGTCAAGATTGGAGAGAAACTCCAACAAGGCCTGCGCTCCTTGGGTTTGGATGTTCCATTCTTTCACTCCAAACTCGGCACGGCCAATGATCGCGATATGGTACTCGGACGTTTTACTGGCCGCCTTGAGCCCGCCGCGCGCGTTGTTATCTGCACAAACGCGTTTGGAATGGGACTCGATCTGCCGAATGTGCGCTTGGTAGTTCACTGGCAGCACCCCGCCTCGGTAGAGGACTACCTGCAGGAGTTCGGGCGCGCAGGACGAGACGGCGCGCCGTCGGTTGCAGTCTTGTTCACGGGACCTAAGGACGCTGGGTTGCTCACATTTATGGCAGACCTGACGGTCGAGAAATCTGATCTCGATCCGGCGGGAAAGACCGTTGCTCTCCAAGCAAAATACGACGGCATCACCCAGATGCAGGCGCAAGCAACCGCGCGAGAAGTCTGTTTTCGAGCAGCCATTGTGCGCTACTTTGGCGAGGAGCAGACGCAGCGACGACAAACGCTGGCCGTCAGGATTGTGGAGTGGCTCTTCTCCCGTTCCAATCAGATCGCGCGCGCGCACGGCTGCTGTGACAAATGCGACCAGGTTCGAGTCGACAGCGTCATCGGTTGGGCTGCTCGCATTTGGGGATCGACAGGACTCAAGGTAAAGTTTGTTGCGCCGGCTGGCTAACGTGGGGTTGAAGCTGCCGAGCGAGCTGGGGATGGCGGCCGCTTCGCAGCCGCGAGCCAAGGGTCGCACTGACCGGCTGGCGGTGGATGCGGCTCGAGTTCGACGGGATCATCTACATCGACCGGACGACGGCATCGCGCATGCGGCCCTGAGGGGCCGCGGCAACCACGGGCGCGTGTGGCATGCCGCGCCATCGCCGCCCACGCGCGCGACCGCATCCTGCACCGATCGACCTGTTCCGCACGGCGTGTCGGCTGCAAGGTGGTATTGACAGCTAGCTGGTATAGCATAATACTTCGCGCGTGTCCACCGCCTTTCTGTCCAACTGGGAGACGCAGGCGCGGAAAGGGCTCCTCGAGCTCTGCGTGGTCAATACCCTGCGGCGTCGTCGCATGTACGGCTACGAGATCGCGGCCGTGCTGGACGAGGTCGGCGGACTCGAGGCGGGAGGTGGGACCCTGTATCCCGTGCTCGCACGGTTGAAACGCGAGGGACTGCTCATCTCCACTCTCGAGGAGTCCCGCGTGGGCCCGGCACGGAAGTACTACACACTCAGCGCGGAGGGCGAGGCGATGTGCGCTTCGATGAACCGGCTCTGGCGCGCGCTCGCCGCCAGCGTGGATGGCATCGCCGGGAGGCGGTCGTGAGGGACTCGTGGACACCCGAGGAGCAAGAGAGGTGGGCGGACTACCTGCGTCGTGTTCACGCGGCGCTCACGGCGGTGGACGCACCGGACGTGTCCGAGGTGATCGAGGGGCTCGAGGAGTACGCCGACGAAGGACGCCGAGCGGACGGGTCCGGGCTCTCCGTGGACGCCCTCATCGCGCGACTGGGCCATCCCGTAGCGATCGCGGTGGCGGCGACCGCCACGCCTCCGGGGGCGGCGGCCCAGTCACAACCGTCCCTTCACCTCGCCGCGGGATTCGTGGGTTCGGTGCTCACACTCGGCACCATCCTCCTGTTCGCCTTCCTGCCGTTCGCGCCGGTGCTGCCACTCTTCGCCACGGGTGGGATCGCGCTGCCGTATCTCGAGCAACGCGGGCTGGCCGAGTCGATCGGCACGCCGGCGTACTGGGCGGTGGTGTGGAGCGGCGCCGGGATCGTTGCCTCGGCATGGTGGATGTTCGGCGCGCGATGGACGCGGCGACACCCGACCCTCGCGTATGGCAGCGCGGTGCTGCTCGGTGAGGGTGCGATGCGCCGGCTCCATCAGCTCTTTCGTCGCGGTGCGCTCGCGCTGCTGCTGCTTTCGTTGCTCTTCCTCCTGCTCGGGACATGAGATGACCAGCTCCATGATTCGCAGAACCCGCCTCCCCCTGCTGGTCACGGCCGCGCTGTTCTCGCAGGGATGCGCGCCGGCTCCCTCCCCGGGCCAGTCACCTGGCGTAGTGTCGTCCGAACATGCCGTGGCGATCGTCCGCGGACGGAACATCGTGCGTCCCCTCGTACGGCGAGGCTCAGGGGTTGCCGTGGCCGTGGCGATCGACGGGAGGATCGTGTGGTCCGAGGGGTTCGGTCACACGTCGCGTGAACGCACGGTGGCGGTGTCACCGGCGGCGCGCTTCCGCCTGTACAGCTTGATGAAACCCGTGACGGCGGTGCTTGCGCTCCAGGCCGCGGCGCGCGGCGAGGTCCGGTTGAACGATCCGGTGAGGAACGTGCTGCCAAGCCTGCCGGCGCACTACGACCGAGTGACGCTCACGCAACTCCTCGCCCACCGCGCCGGCGTGCGGCACTACCGGGATGCCGTCGAGGCCTCGTCGAGCGTCGCCTGCGCGCGGGCCGCGGAGGCGCTCCCGCTCTTCGTCGAGGACTCGCTGGTCGCCACGCCTGGCTCGGAGGAGTCGTACTCGACGTGGGGATTCGTCCTTGCGAGCGCCGTGCTGGAGCGCGCCGCCGGGATGTCGTTCGACAGTCTTTTCGCGACCCGACTTCGGATGCCTGCCGGCATGATCCACACCGCGCGGGACACGCCGGCCGACAGCACGGACCGCGTGAGCCACTACGATGTCGACAGTACGGGTGCGCTGCGCCGCACGCCGAGGCTCGACAACAGCTGCAAGATGGGTGGGGGCGGTTACATCGGCTCGGCGGAGGATGTCGCGCGGTTCTACATGGCGGTGCTGGGGGAGACGCTCGTCCCGATGCGGGCCGTGCGGCAACTGCTCGGTGGTCGCGATGTGTTCACCGCCGGCGGCAGCGGTCCCGGCGGCGAAGCCGTGGCGCTCGCGGATCTCAACGCACGGATGGCGGTCGTCATCCTCTCCAATACCGGAGGCCTCGAACAGCGCATCGCGCTCGCGCGGGCTCGCGAGCTCCTGCACGCGGTGTTCGAGCCGACTCCGTAGTCGTACCGCCCTGAACAGGGTCGGAGGAGCGCATCGCGCATGCTGCCCTGATCTGCCCCCGTTCAGGGGCGTGGCGCCATCAGGTCGAATCGCCCGCCCACCCGCACCACGCGCCAGCCCGCCGGCAGCGAGAGCTTCCACCCATCTCCGTCGAGCAGCAATGCCTCCGCAAATACGCCGGGCTCGAGGGCGCGTCTCCCAGCGGAACCCGCATCCAGGTCCAGTTCGGCGCCGCCGGGGTCCACGGCCTGGTGCCCCTCGTCCAGCGATTCTCTCGTTGGCGATTGGGAAGCCCAGGGCGAGTCTCGCAATCCATACGGATTCACGTTAGTCGCCGACGGCTCCGTCGGTGTGTCTCACACATCCGCGCCGCGACTTGGCGTGCCGACTCGTTGGCAGTATGAGCCTTCGTCCTGTGCCCTGACGTTCGACATGCGAAAGAGTGATTCCTCTCGCGGGCAGGTAAGCGTCACATTATCCAGATCACCACCTCGCTTCCACCTCGCTCAATTCGTCTTTACACGACGCTAATCTTGGCTGGAAGCCTTGGTGCGGCCGGTCCCTAACACGCGCTTGAAGCTGGCGGCGCGCGTAGATTGTGGAATGAATCGTTCTTCAGCGCGCCGTGGTCGCGGGCGGGCCAGCCTACCACCATCTCCAACTCACCACCGTCCAACACGACAGACTCCGCTCCCCGCCCAAGCGAACGGAGTCCGCTCTCCACGACCGAGGCTGGCATGGCACTGACACGTCGCTCCGCAATGCTGCTCGCCATGACCATGACGGCCTGCGGCTGGGGAGACGGGCCCATCCGCGAAGCCCGCGGCCCGTCGGTCACCACGGGCGCCCTCACACTCTCACCGATCGAGTTTGCCGAGACCGAGTACTGGATGATCCCCACGCCGCGCCGGCTGATCCCCGGCCCGCGGACTGTCGACGCAGACGAGGGCCGCCTGCGGGTCCCCATGCGCCACGCGACCCCCGGCGCCGATTCCATCGAGATCCACTTCGTCCGTTTCAAGAGCACGAGCGAAACTCCTGGCCCCCCCATCGTGTACCTCGCCGGCGGCCCCGGCGGCTCCGGCACGCTGTCCTCGGCGGGAGACCGCTACGATCTCTTCCAAGCCCTGCGCGCCCACGGCGACGTGATCGCCCTCGACCAGCGCGGAGCGTACCTGACCCGTCCGTACCTCGTCTGCCCAAACAGCTGGGATCACCCCCTCGATCAACCGACGGGCGTATCCGTCGTCCGGCAGGCGATCACCCCGTTCCTCGAGTCCTGCTCCGCGCATTGGTCGGACTCGGTGGATCTCCAGGCATTCACCACGCGCGAAAGCGCGGCCGACCTCGACGCGCTGCGCGTCGCCCTCGGCGCCGAGCGCCTAGTCCTGTGGGGCATCAGCTACGGCACGCACCTGGCGCTGGCGTACCTGCGCCAGTTCCCCGATCGGGCCGCCGCGGCGATCCTCGCGGGCATCGAAGGGCCCGATCACACCTACAAGCTCCCCGCCAACCTCGACCGGATCCTTCTGCGCGTGGACAGCGCCATGCAGGCCGATCCTGCGCTGCGGGCGGCCGTGCCCGACTTGCCCGGCGATCTGCGGCGGCTGCTCGCCCGTCTCGAGACCGAGCCGGAACGCCTCGCCTTCGTGGACCGCGAGACGGGGGATACGGTGGGGGTGGTCGTGGGTGCCGACGACTTGCGCCGGGGGATCCTGAACCAGCTCGGCGAGCGTGAGGACATCGCGGAGTTTCCGGCCCGTATCATTCCGATTCTGCGCGGCGACTGGACGGCGGTCGCGCCGCTCGTCGCCCGGGCGCGGCGCGGCACCCGCGAGCTGGCGATGACGATCGCCATGGACTGCAGCTCCGGCGCCTCCGCCGAGCGCCGCGCCCTCATCCGGTCGCAGGCACGGACGGCGATCCTGGGTGACGCCGGCAACCTCGGCCTCGAGGCGCGGTGCCCCGAGTGGCCCGTCGAGGATCTCGGCGATGCCTTCCGCAGTCCCGTCACGTCGGACGTGCCGGTGCTGTTCATCAGCGGGACGCTCGATATCCACACCCCGCCCAGCAACGCGGTGGAGGTGCGCGCGGGGTTCCCGAGCAGCCATCATCTCATCATTGAGGGCGGCTCGCACGACGACGATCTGTTGCTCTCGTCGCCCGAGATTCTGGCGACGATGCGGGCGTTTCTGCGCGGCGACTCGGGACTGACGGAGCGGGTGCGGCTGCCGCCGATTCGATTCAAACGCCCCTGAGCGAGCGAGCGGCCCCTCGGTTGAGCCCGCCCGACCCCGCGCCATCCACCTGGAGGCTCGTCGTGCAGTCGCTCAGGCGCCCGTACCGGGTGAGCCTGCCGATGGTCGTCCTCGTCGGGATGGTGCCGGTCTACGTATTCATCCCCGGGTTCGCGACCGGCCGGGCGGTCTACGTCCCGGAAGTGGCGTGGGATCGGTTGCTGCCCTTGCAGCCGGTGTGGGGACTGATATACGGAGCGCTGTATCTCTTTTTGATTCTGCTGCCCGTGTTTACCGTCCGTGCGCCGGAGCACCTCCGCCGGACCGTGCTGGCGTATCTGCTGGTCTGGACGACCGCCTATGTCTTCTTTTTCTTCTATCCGACCGCCGCCCCGCGCCCCGAGACGCTGAGCGGCGAGGGATTCGCGGTCTGGAGCCTCCGGTTTCTGTACGATGCCGATCCGCCGTACAACTGCTTTCCTTCGCTCCACGTGGCGCACTCCTGTGTGGGGGCTTTGGCCGCCTATCGGGTGCATCGCACGGTCGGCATCATCGCGCTCGTCTGTGCGGCGCTGGTGGGGCTGTCCACGCTGTTCATCAAGCAGCACTACATTCTCGACGTCGTCGCGGGAGCCCTCCTGGCCCTGCTGGCGTACGCCCTGTTGCTTCGTACCGCCCCTCGGGACGAGATCCCTGAGCTCGATCGCCGCCTGGCGCCGGTCTTCGCCCTCGGCATCCTGGGGATCGCGAGCCTCGGCACCGCCGGCGCCTGGATCGCCTACCAGTTGAAGGACGCCGTGCGCTAAATAGAATTCCGCATGCCCACACGACTCGCCGTTTCCGTCTTCGCGGCATTGCTTCCCGCGGCCGCCTTCGCCCAGTCCGTCCAGTATCGCTCTCCTGCGGGCGTCGAATACCGCGCTCAGCGCGACACCGGGGGCGGCGCCGTCGCGCGCGCCGAGAGCGCCCTCGCCGCCGACCCGCGCAACGTGGACAAGATCATCGCCCTCGGCGTGGCCCAGTCCGGCGTCCGGCAGTATCGCGAGGCCATCGCGACCTTCACTCGCGGACTCGCGCTCGCGCCACAGCACGCGCTGCTCTATCGCTGGCGCGGGCATCGTCACCTTTCGGTGCGCGAGCTCGATCAGGCCCATGACGACCTGACGCGCGGCCGCCAGCTCGACAGCACCAATTACGGCATCTGGTATCACCTCGGCATCGTGCGGCACGCCAAGGGTGATTTCGCCGCGGCCGTCGAGGCGTTCACGCGCGCGTTGCCGATCGCCCCGGACTCGGGCGAGCGCGCCGCGTCGACCGATTGGCTGTGGATGTCGCTGTCGCGCGCCGGGCGCAAAGCTGACGCGCAGGCGCTGCTCGATGGCCGCCCCGACTCGATCCCGGGCGCCAACGCCTACGTCCAGCGACTGCGACTCTATCGTGGGGAGATCGTGCCGGACTCGGTGCTCACCCCGGCGGACACGGGCGACATCGCCGTCGCCACGCTGGCGTATGGGGTGGGGAACTGGCACCTGGTGCGCGGCGATACCGCGCGGGCGCGGACCTGGTTCGAGCGCTCGGTGCGGTCCGGCGGCTGGCCGGCATTTGGGTTCATCGTGTCTGAGGTAGAGCTGCGGAGACTGGGCGGCCGGCGTCCGTGAGTCGGTCGTCGCGCCAGCGCTACCGCGAGTTCGTCAAGCAATACAAGCAGGGCCGGCTCGATGAAGCCACGGATGGTGCCCAGCCGAAGGCCGAGGACGGTCCGAAGGGCAGGCGCCGCCAATTCCTGCGTGACTACCTCCGCTGGCTGACGCCGCATCGGGGCGCGCTCGCGGGCGTCTTCCTCCTCGCCCTCCTCGTCGCCGCCATCCAGATGATCGAGCCGCTGTTCATGCGGTTTATCGTCGATCGGATCCTGCTCCGCACGGGCCTCGACACGCCCACCCGGCTCTCCATGCTGCACCTCGTGGGCGGCATCTTCGTCGGCGTGGTCGTCGTGTCGCACCTGCTGAACGCCTTCAAGGACTACCGCCAGCGCCTCCTGAACGTCGGCGTCATGCTGTCGCTGCGGCGGGCGCTGTACCACCGGCTGCTCCATCTGCCACTGCCGCGCCTCTGGGAGATGAAGACCGGCGGCATTCTCTCGCGGCTCACCGGCGACATCGAGACGACGACCGGTCTCCTCCAGATGGCGATCGTGTCGCCCGCCATCTCGGTGATTCGCCTGCTGATCGCCATCGTCGTCCTGCTGCTGCTCAACTGGCGGCTCGCGCTCACGGCGCTGGCCATCATCCCCGGCGTCATGGTGTTGAGCCTCGTGTTCGCGCGGCGCGTCCGGCCGATCTACCGCTCGGTGCGCGGCGATGTGGAGCTGGTCGACGGGCGCGTCGGCGAGGCGTTCTCGGGCATCCGCGTGGTCCGGGCGTTTCGCCAGGAAGTGCAGGAGCTGTGGAGCTATCTCGTCGGCCGCCACACGGTACTGCGCAAGGAGCTGTTCGCGCACCGCCGCGAGCTGGTGCTGTGGACCTCGTGGGGACTGCTCGAAGCGGGCATCGCCGTCGTCATCGTCTGGTTCGGGGGCTACCTGAACCTGATGGGCCGTGCCTCGATCGGCGACATCATGGCGTTCCAGTGGTACACCTTCCTGCTGCTCAATCCCGTCTGGAACATCGTCAACTCGTTTTCCGAGCTGCAGCGCTCGCTCGCCGCGATGGAGCGGGTGTTCGAGGTCCTGGCGATGGAGCCGGATAAGCCGGACCGCCCGGACGCCCGGGAGGCGCCGCGCGCCGTCCGCGAGATTCACTTCGAGGACGTGTCGTTCGAATACCGCCCCGGCCTGCCGGTCGTCCGCGAGTTCCACGTGACCGTCCTGGGCGGTTCCGTCGTGGCGCTCGTAGGGCGCAGTGGAGCGGGGAAGACCACGGTGACCGACCTCGTGGCGCGCTTTCACGATCCGACGCAGGGGCGCATCCTGCTCAACGGCTCGGACATCCGCGACTTCCAGCTGCGCTCCTACCGCGACCTGCTCGCGATCGTGCAGCAGGAGGTCTTTCTCTTCGACGGCACGGTGCGCGAAAACATCCGCTATGGCCGCCATGCCGCGACCGACGCCGAAATCGAGGACGCCGCCCAGCGCGCCAACGCGCATGAGTTCATCGCGCGGTTGCCGCAGGGGTATGCATCGATCATCGGCGAGCGCGGCGTCAAGCTTTCCGGCGGGCAGCAACAGCGGCTCGCGATCGCCCGCGCGTTCGCCGCCGCGCCGCAGATCCTCATCCTCGACGAAGCGACCAGCAACCTCGACACCGAAAGCGAGCAGCTGATTCAGGCGTCGATGGCCACGCTGCTCGCCGGCCGGACCACGTTCGTGATCGCGCATCGCCTGTCGACGATCCGGCGCGCCGACATGATTCTCCTCATGGAGGAGGGCCGCATCGTCGAACGGGGGACGCACGCCGAGTTGATGGAGAAGCGCGGCACCTATCACGACATGGTGCGGCGCCAGATGGCGTCGCACGGACACGAGCGCGACGAGGTGCTGCGCTGACGCACCTCGTGTTGGTGGCCGAAGAGCTCCGCCAGCTCCTGGAGCCCGCCCAGCTCGCAGGTCTCGACGTCACCTGGATTCCCGCCACCGCGCCGACTCCCAAGGGCGAGTGGGTCGCCCTCGTCCCGCTGCTCACGCGCTGGGTGGGGGGCACGGAGTTCAAGCACCTGCCCAAGCTGCGCATTGTCGCGAATGTCGCCGTCGGCTACGACAACGTGGACCTCGTCGCGGCCGAGATGCGCACGGTGATCGTCACCAATACGCCCGACGTGCTCACCGAGGCGACGGCCGATCTCACGTGGGCGCTGATCCTGGCCTGTGCCCGTCGTCTCGTCGAAGGCGTGGACCTCGTTCGCTCCGGCGCCTGGGCCGGCTGGCATCCCGAGCAGCTGCTCGGCATGGAGCTGCGGGGGCGCACCTTGGGACTGTTCGGAGCGGGGCGCATCGGCCAGGCGGTGGGGCGCCGCGCGCTGGCGTTCGGCATGCGCATCGTCTACACGGCGCGCACCGCCAAGCCGGAGTTCGAGCGCGAGACCGGCGCCGTGCGCGTCGATCGCTCGCGGCTGTTCGCCGAGAGCGACGTGCTGAGCCTCCACGCGCCGTCGACGCCGGATACGAAGGGCGTGATCGGTCCCGAGACGCTCGCTCGCCTGAAGCGCGGCGCGATCCTGATCAACACTTCCCGCGGGGATCTCGTGCGCGAGGAGTCGCTCGCCGCCGCCCTCGAGGCCGGCACCCTCGGCGCCGCCGGCCTCGACGTCTACATGGAGGAGCCGGCGGTTCACCCGCGGCTCCTGGCAGCCCCGCGGACGGTGCTGCTGCCGCACATCGGCAGCGCCACGGTGGAGACGCGCCGCAAGATGGCCGCGATCGCCCTCGCAAACGTGCAATCGGTGCTGAGCGGCGGACCCCCTTTGACCCCGGTATATTCGTTGGTACCTTGACTCCCGAGATGACCCGTACCCCACTCCT
>JAUYMQ010000424.1 GCA_030698575.1 Deltaproteobacteria bacterium | reverse complement strand
CGCGTTGTCAAACACTGGCAGCAGATGCAAGAGGCTGGGCAAAGCCTTCCGCTTCCGTTCTCTGTCGTAGGCACGCTGCTTGTGGACAAGACCAAGCTGCCTGATGATTTTCGCGGTACCGTCCATGATGTCGGGGGTGGGAAAGGCATCGTCTTGACTTCACTGTGGGTGCCTAAAGAAGACTGGAAGTCCAATATCCCGAGCCTGGATGTGGTGGATAGCCTCCTCACACCCTGGGTAGAGGGTATCGTGGATGAGGAGGGCCAGGAAGTCCCCCGCTTCCCTGACGGGCTGTACGTTCCGAATCTCCCTTCGGAGGATGTCCTCCGGCTCACGGAGTCGCTCGTACAATGCAGCGTCTTGAGCGGAGGGGTGCTCCTTCCGAACATTCGGGAAAACCGCCGAACGTCTAACCTTTTTGATTTCACAGCGATTGCGCGCACGACACGTTTCAACACCGAGTGGAGTCGTTACCTTCAGCGGGCTGCTCAAAAGGAAGGGATTTCGGCAGTTGAGGATGCCTCTAACCTCTCGATTCTAAAGAGTCTGACGGTATCTCCTACGCAGATCGCAGAAGCCGTCTATCTCCGGACGCTTGCGGATGGCCTCTCTAGTGGGGGGAGGCGGCTGCCTCCGGAAGAGATCGTCGGAGAGCGCGGCATCGTCGCTGGATTTGACGGTGGAAAGGGGCGCGCGAAGAGGATAGCAGGACGGCTTCAAGCGGCGGATGTTGAAGGAAACATTCGAGGCACCGAAATGCCTCAGAATCGTCAGAGCATCTTCCGCCTGGCTGGAGAAATCTGCACTCAAACCGGCCTCTGCTCAGGAGCACACGTCGGTCGGCGACAGAAGCTCGTGGGACTGCTAGCCGGAGTCCATCCTGTAGATCTCGCGCTAGACCCCGAACAGGAAGCTGAGATCCTCGGCATGGTCTCATCGGGCGGCCTGTCGACGTTCAGTCTCTCTCTGCCCTCGGACACGGCCAAGAGGGTCAAGGCGGAGATCAAAAAGAAAGATGCGTATGCTCGGGTCGGAGATCAACTGTTCGAGATCGTCCACGAGAAGGGAGATCGGTTCTCTCTGCGCCTCCGAGAGCGTGACCTGACGCGAGAGCAGCAAATGCTCGCGAAGATGGTCCAGTACGGCATTCGCTTGCCGAACCCTGAGAAGCCCGAGGAGATGGTCAAGGCTCTAAAAGCACTCCGGGATCGGATTCAGATCGACTATCAGGTCCTTCCGGTCACAGGGAAGCTCCTTCCTTCACCCGAAGCGCGTGAGCGTCTTCTGGAGATTGCGGCCTCCGAAGACTACGACCCGCCGCTCCGAGAGTGGGCGCTGGAGCAGGCGCGAGATCCAATGTTTCTGGCGAACTACTTGGGCCAGATGACAAAGCCCAACCCTGCACGGCGACGTGCTCGTCCTCCTCGACGGGGGGTACGTCAGAATCCGGAAGATCAACACCTGAGCCGATCAGCCGTTGACGACCTGATGGCCTACCTCCAGGGGCAGTTGGGGTCTCCAGAAGCCGTAGAGGTCGCTCTCGCGGCCCTCGGCAAGAGTGCGGAAGACTGGGACATCACGCCGGATAAGCTCGCCGCGCTCTTTCCTCGTGAGGGGTCTCCGAAGCCGGATACCTGGAGGCTATCCGAGCGATTGCCGGCACTGGAGCACATGAACCTCGTCAGTCGTCTTCGCCCGGAGAAGCTCTCTGGTGACTTTCAAGGTCTTGAGGCGTCGCTGCCTGCGGTATTGGAGAGAGCGCAGCTGTCAGCGGAAGAGACGGCGGACATCTTGAAGACACAGTCGAGCAGTCGCGCTAGAAAGTTCACGGTTCGCCCCTCCTCTGCGATCTGCTCACTACACCGAACGCGCCGTCTTAACGAATACGCGCTGCCTCCGGCCGTTGCTCAGGTTGTGGGTCGGAACACCCTCATCTGGATTTCACCCTCGCGCGGCGGTCTCACAACGCGAATCATGAACTTCCGCCGAGGAACTCGGATTGACTGTGATCTGTCAGGTTCCGCTCAGCAGGTCTCGTTCTTGCTCGGTAAGGCCATCCAATCCGCCCTGTACTGGCTGGCGGAACGTCCAGGACGCCGAGAGAGCACGATCGTCTACGTGGGTCGGATTGGAGATCCGATCCTTCGGGTCGCCTGGGAACCGAGCGACGGCGTGATCAGCCTTCAAAAGGTAGCGGCCTCGCTACGCCGTGCCGATCGACAAGTGAACCTCTCGACCGCGGGTTACCAGCCCGATGACGACGAGGCTCTCTACGTGCGCGTGGCCCAGCGCCGTCTCGCAGAACACGCTTCGCCTCCACCGCCAAGTCCTGTGGAAACGGAACCACCGCCGAGTCCTTTGGAAGTAGCCGGGCTTTTTAGGGGCGGAAAGAAAAAGAAGGGCGGGAAGAAAAGCGCTACGGAGCCTGTTTCCGTAATGCCGCTGGCCCCTCCTACCGAAGAATCCGGAAAATCTTAGGCTTTTACGCCGGGCCTCGAAGATGTTGTAGCACTCGCTTTCTCGCCCGTGGCGCGCCCTCCCGTTTCCGGCTGTTAGATGTTACCGGAGGTCGAATTGCCTAACGTACTAACGACCGACATCCTTCCTGGAGCGGCCCAGTGGCGGAATAGCTCGGAGATCCCTGGGGCGTTCAATGTTGTTGCTACAATCGCGGATCGCGATGCGATCGTAGCGGCAGATAGAGTTGACAACATGTGGGTTTATGTCATCGCGGATGATACGACCTACCAACTAGGAGGGGGGCTTACGAACGCCGACTGGCTCGTTCAGACGACGGCCGGAGGGGCACGCCGACTGGTAAACAAGACGAACCTGGGCACTGCCGTGGTAGATCCTAAACTGGGACTCGTCACGATGCTCTATGTTGATCCTGTCGTAGGTAGTGACACTGCGGGCGACGGGACACTGGTGCTACCCTACGAGACATTCCTGCGTGCTCTGGAAGACGTTGGAACCACTAACGAGGAAAGCGTAGTCATCCGTCTTCTTCAGGGCTCAGTGCCTATACCCCCTCTTTTGAGTGCTCTCAACAACGTCACCATCGCAGGGCCTACACCTTCCGTTGTTGCTTCGTTAACAATCGCTACGGTTACCGCGGCTTCCGATCCAA